>NZ_JAIUIN010000009.1:0-237007 GCF_020165665.1 Mesorhizobium sp. BH1-1-4 | reverse complement strand
CCCGGGGCGGGGGGGCGCCGCGGGCGCCGCGCGACGAGGACATCGTGCCCGACGAGACCGATTCGACGGCTGTACGTGAACAGCCGGTCGCCTCGCAGCCTCGCTTCGGTACGCTGCGGGCGCTCGACGAGCGCGGCAATGTGCGGGCGCTGGCCGATGTCGAACTCGAAATGATCAGGCTCGCCATCGACCACTACAACGGCCAGATGAGCGAGGTCGCTCGCCGGCTCGGTATCGGCCGCTCGACGCTTTACCGCAAGCTGAAGGAATATGGCATCGACCCGGAAACCGGCCGCGTCGACAGGCTTGTTTCCTGAGCCGCAAGGCCGGGACCAGTTTCCTCTGTCACGACATGGCGCCGACGCCGGATTATGGCGGCCGGACGGCGGCGCTCGACAGGCCATTGTTCACGCATTGAGGCCGATGGTAACAGATCGTGTTCGGTCAAGGTCGGAATCATGATCTAAACCAGCGGTTTACCAAGAAACCTTGCGGACAATTTTTGACGGGATATCGCCATGGTGTTACCGCATTTCGGCTTCAATAAGCGATGATTAACCATTAGGATCGATATTCGGATGTGATAACGACACGTCCGTTTGGGCAAATCCGGGGACAAACGGCAGCCTGCAAGGCCTTTTGATTTGAACAGAATCGAACGACTCACAAACGGGCGGCACCATCATTTGAGCGTCTGGCCGAGATGGCTGGCGGCGGTGATTGTCGCATTTGGTTTTGTTGCCGCGGCCGCCACGGGCGCCCATGCCGAAGTTCGTTCGCTGAAGCTCTACCATCTCCATACGCACGAGAAGGCCGAGATCGTCTACAAGCGCAATGGCCGCTACGTTCCCGAGGGCCTGCGCAAGATCAACATCATCCTGCGCGACTGGCGCCGCAACGAGCCGACCAAGATGGATCCGCGCCTGCTCGACCTGGTCTGGGAAGCCTATCGGGAAAGCGGCGCCACCGATTATATCCAGGTCGTCTGCGGCTATCGCTCGCCGTCGACCAACTCGATGCTGCGCAGCCGCAGCCGGGGTGTCGCCGAGAAGAGCCAGCATATGCTGGGCAAGGCGATGGATTTCTATATTCCCGGCGTGCCGCTGAAGAAGCTGCGCAATATCGGCCTCAAGATGCAGGGCGGTGGCGTCGGCTATTACCCAACCTCCGGTTCGCCGTTCGTCCATATGGACGTCGGCAATGTGCGCCACTGGCCCGGCATCAGCCGCCAGGAACTGGTCAGCCTGTTCCCCAATGGCAAGACGCTGCATGTGCCGAGCGACGGCCGGCCGCTGCCGGGCTACGAACAGGCCCTGGCCTCCTACAAGTCGCGCAAGGGCACTGGCACACCCAATATCGAACTGGCCAGCGCCGGCGGCAGCGGCAAGAAATCCGGTGGCTTCCTGTCCGCCTTCTTCGGTGGTGGCGGCGACGACGAGGCCGATGACAGCGCCGATGTCGAGACCGCTTCGGCTGCCCCGGCGCCCAGGGCTAAAAACCTGAAGCCGGTCGCGACCGCCAAGACCAGCAACCTGCCGGGCATCGCTATCGTCGCGCCCGAGAACGCCCAGCGCGCGAACATTCCGCAGATTGCCGACGAGCAGGCTCCGGAGCCGGAGAAGGACGCGCCGGAGACGATCATCGCGGCGCTGCCGGCCAAGGAGATCCCGCTGCCCGATTTCGCGCCGCGGCCGAAGGCCGATGTCGGCGCACAGACGCCTGAAAACGTTCCCTTCGCCACGGCGGATGCGACGGCCACCACGGAACAGGCAGTGGCGACCGCGCAGGCGCCGGCCAACATGCCTTTCAGCAAGGCTGATCCGGCAGCGCTGGCCGCGGCTGCGGCCGCCGATCCGGCGCAGGTCGCCGTCAACAACATCCCCTTGCCGACATGGCGTCCCGAACGCACGCTGCCGGCGGATCTCGCGCCGCCGCCCAGCAAGGATGTGCTGATGGCGCTGGCCGATACGGCTGATCACGGCAAGACCGCGACGGATGCGTTCTCCATACTGCCGAGCGCGCGTCCCAAGCCGGACGCCGTCAAGGCCGTGCTCGACGAGGCCAATGCACAGGTCGGCAATGGCGACGAGTATCAGCTCGCCTCCTTGTCCGCGGAACCGCGCTCGGCGTTCAACGATCCGTCCGGTGTCGATGCCGCTTCGCCGCGCCAGGCCGTTGCAGCCCGTCCTGCCGGTTCCGATCCGGCCGCCGCGATCGGCGCCGGTGTGAAGACGACCCGCAAGGAAGCCAGGGCAACCATCCGCGACCAGAAGCCCGGCCCCAGGGCCGTGGTGGTTGCCGCGGCACCGCAGGCGGCCCGCTGGGCGCTGACCAGTGGCGAGAACGTCGCCACCGTTTCCAGCGCGACCACCGCGCCGGGTTACGCCTACAACATCGTGCATACACCGCCGAGCGAGGTCTATACGGCCGGCTTCCAGTCGGGCAACCAGATGGCCGACGCCAACCGTTTCACCGGCAATGCCGTCAAGTTCATGTCGGTCGCCCGCTTCCAGACCAAGTAGCGCACGGACCAGACCATCGCTGAAGCCGCGCCGGGCGACCGACGCGGCTTTTTGCTGTCCGGAGGCGCGATGCGCGGGGTTCTTTTGTATCACTCGCGGGAGCGCGCCTGTCGGCCCGGCTGTGATGCCGGTCAGGCGAGGGCGACGCCCGTAACCGGACGATCGTTGCGGGAGAAAATCGGCGGAAGGCCGGCGAGGATCACGCGCGGCTGAACTTCTCGTGAAGCCGGAACGGGCCACCCCGTTTCCGGGTTAAGGTGGGTACGTTCCAACCTGGGGATATTCATGAAGAAGATCTTATTGGCGACAGCTCTAACGCTGGCGGCTGCCTCGGCCGCCATCGCTCCGACGCAGGCGGCAACCGTCGTCGTCAAGACCAATGACCACATGCATGCCAAGCACTGCAGGACCAAGGTGGTCACGCACTGGAGGCATCACCACAGGGTGATTGAAAAGGTCAGAGTCTGCAACTGACCCTTGCTTGAAGGGAAAGCAATGCGGCCCGGTCGGCGAAGGTTCGGCCGGGCCTTTTGTGAGCCCCTTGGATTTCTAGAGCGGTTCAGCGTTTGATAGATCGCCGAACCACTCCAACTTTTTGTCTTACGCAATTCCGGACGGAAAACCGTTACACACTTTTCCTGGGATTGCTCTGAGCAAGTCGCGTCGAAACGAATTCCGCGCCGCGCTTTCGACGTGCATTAGTCCACCTCAAGCGCGGCTGCTTCGCCTCGCGCCAGCAGCCGCGCGGCGTCACGCGCGGGCGGCAATCCGAATTGGCGGGCATATTCGCGGGTGAACTGCGAAGCGCTCTCGTACCCCACCTCAAAAGCGACGCGCGCGGCGTTGCCCGGCTGGGCGATCAACAGATGGCGCGCCTCCAGCAGGCGGACCTGCTTCTGATACTGGATCGGGCTCATCGCTGTCGCCGCCTTGAAGTGGCGATGAAAGGCGGCGTTGCTCATATGGGCCAGGTCGGCCAGCTGTCGCACCTCGATAGGCTCGTTGTAATGCGTCCGGATCCACGCCGTGGCGCGGCGGATCCGCGACAGGCGGCCGTCGGCGCGGGCAAGCTGGTGCAGCTTGCCGCCTTGCGGACCTTGCAGCAGCCGAAACAATATCTCCCGCTCGATCATGGGAGCGAGCACGGAAATCTCGGCGGGCCGGTCGAGCAGCCGCAGCATCCGGCGCCACGCATCGAGCAGGTCGTCATCGGCCAGGCAAGTCACAAAACCGTCGCCACCGACCGCCGGCTCGTGGTCGATGAGCAAGGTGGCGATCGATCCGACATCAAGGGCGAAACCGATGGCCAGGTAAGGGCAGGCAGCACTTGCTTCGATCAGCTGGCTGGTGGCGGGCGTCTCGACCGCGTAGACGAAATAGCTGCCGGCCTCATAACGGAGCGTACGGTCGCCGAGCAGCACCGATTTCGCGCCCTGCAGCACGAACAAGGCCGTTGGCTGACAAAGCTCCGGCAGTGGTGGCGACGGTATCTCGCTGCGGCCGATCGTGACGCGGGGGATCGCCGTCCGTGTCCGTCGTCCATGCGCGTGGCGGGCTGCGATCGCGATCAATTCCCGAAGCATTTCGTTCATCGTTTCAGCATTGCCCATCCACGGGTAGAGCGCAACCAAGTGAGAGTTTTAGGCAAGAGCATGAGAGCTTCCGGCGCGCGAAGCAGGCCGGCTTGCGTCATTTCTGGGATCAGGTTCGACGTCGAATGGCTCGAACTCGACGTCACCAGCGACGAAAGCGTGGCCGCCGCCGCCAGCGTCGTCGCGGCAAGGGCGCCCAGCCTCGATGTGCTGGTCAACAATGCCGGCATCGCGCCCGGATATGTCGATGCGCTCGCTCCGGACGGCCGCTACGGGCGGCTGCCGAGCCAGGAGAACATTGCCGATATGAAGGCGACCTATGATGTCAACGTTTTCGGTCCGATCCGCGTCACCCAGGCGTTCCTGCCGTTGCTTTCGGCAGCACCCGGAGCCCGCATCGTCATGCTGAGCAGCAATCTCGGTTCGATCGCGCGCGCGTCCGACAACCTCGCTGAAAACCAGTCACCCAATATCATGGGGTATGGCAGCTCCAAGACTGCGCTCAACGCCATCACCGTGGCGTTCGCCAGGGAACTCGCGCCGCGGGGCATCAAGGTCAATGCCGCCGCGCCCGGCTATACAGCGACCGATCTCAATGGCGGCAAAGGCTACCGCACGGTGGAGCAGGCAACCGAGATCGTCGTGCGGCTGGCAACGCTGGATAGTGATGGCCCGACAGGTGGATATTTCGACGACAACGGCCCACTGCGCTGGTGAACCCGAGGGGGGTTATTTCCCGAGCTTGCTCGCGGCCCGTGCGAGCGCCTCGATCTCGTCCCACTTGCCGGCCTTGACCAGTTCGTCGGGTGCAACCCAGGAGCCGCCGACGCAGACGACGTTTGGCAAAGCGAGGTAGTCGGCGGCGTTCTTGCCGGTGATGCCGCCGGTCGGGCAGAATTTGATGTCCGCCAGCGGCGAGGCGAAGGCCTTCAGCGAGGCGATGCCGCCGGACTGTTCGGCCGGGAAGAATTTCAGGAAGCGCAGGCCGGCCTCGCGCGCGGCCATGATCTCGCCTGGCGTGATGGCACCGGGCAGCAGCGGAACCTCGCTGTCGGCGGCGGCCGCCAGAAGCTGGCTGGTGATGCCGGGGCTGACGATGAAGCGCGAACCGGCGCTGGCTGCCTGGTCGAACTGCTTGCTGTCCAGAATGGTGCCGGCGCCGACGATGGCTTCCTCGACCTCGCCCGCCACGCGCCGGATCGCTTCGAGCGCATCCGCGGTCCGGAGCGTGATCTCGATCGCCGGCAAGCCGCCGCGCGCCAGAGCACGGGCCAGCGGCACCGCATCGGCAACGTTGGCGATCTTCAGCACCGGAATGACCGGCTGGCCATTGAGGAGCGACAGGAGTTTTTCGGTCTTGGTCGGCATCTGTCTCTCCTTGTCGAGGGTCGCATCGAGGGAATTTCAACCGATTAGCAGACGAGTATTGCCCTGTCCACGGAGCCGGTCGCGTCGCGATGTCACGCGGTGCCGTCGAGCTTAACGGTTATTCGCCGACAGGGCCATGACAAGGCAGCCCGAACCCGTTTCGCCTTGAATCGGCTTCCGCGAGCGTCTAGGTGCTCTGGCAATGACAACACCGCCCGCGCCATCCCAGCCAGTCCGCGTCGCCGCGCTCTATCGCTTTGCCCGGCTCGACGCCTTCGAGGCGTTGCGCGCGCCGCTCGCGGCCTTCTGTTGCGGGCGCGGCATCAAGGGCACGCTGCTCCTGGCGCATGAGGGCATCAACGGCACCGTCGCCGGCAGTGGCGAAGCGATCGCCGCGCTGATCGACCATATTGAAGCGATCAACGGCCTGTCGGGTCTCGAAGTGAAGTACAGCGACGCCGCGGCCATGCCGTTCCATCGCATGAAGGTGCGGCTGAAGCGTGAGATCGTCACCATGGGGGTCGAGACCATCGACCCGGCGACAAGCGCGGGCACCTATGTGGAGC
Organism: Mesorhizobium sp. BH1-1-4; assembly: GCF_020165665.1. Lineage (NCBI taxonomy): Bacteria > Pseudomonadati > Pseudomonadota > Alphaproteobacteria > Hyphomicrobiales > Phyllobacteriaceae > Mesorhizobium > Mesorhizobium sp. BH1-1-4. The sequence continues at coordinate 230,959 of NZ_JAIUIN010000009.1, read as the reverse complement.
CGGGCGACTGGAACGCGCTGATCTCGCAACCCGATACGATCGTCATCGATACACGCAACGCCTATGAGGTCTCGATCGGCACTTTCAAGGGTGCGGTCGATCCGGCGACGGCGAGCTTTCGCGAATTCCCGGCCTGGGTGGAAACACACCGCACGGAGCTCGAGGGCCGCAAGGTGGCGATGTTCTGCACCGGCGGCATACGCTGCGAAAAGGCGACGGCCTATGTGAAGTCGCTCGGTTTCGAGGACGTCTTTCACCTCAAGGGCGGCATTCTCAAATATCTCGAGCAGGTCCCGGCCGAGCAGAGCCTGTGGCAGGGCGAGTGCTTCGTCTTCGACGAGCGGGTTTCGGTGTCACACGGACTCGCCGAGGGCGACGCGGAATTGTGCCGCGCCTGCCGCCATCCGCTGACGCAGAGCGAGCTGACGTCGCCGAACTATGCCGCCGGGGTTTCCTGTCCGCATTGTTTCGATGCCCGCTCGGACGAAGACCGCAAGCGCTACGCGGAGCGCCAGCGGCAAGTGGAGCTCGCGCGAGCCCGGGGCAGGGGTCCGCATATCGGATCCTGATCGAGGCGCCGCGGCCGGCAAAGCGGCCGCGTGTCATTGCAATGTCAGGTTTCGGGACCTACGTCTTCGGCGTTCGAAACCCGCCCGTTCGGCCGGGCAAATGCTGGAGGCACTGAATGTTCGATCCCAAGAAGCTTCTCGACGATCTGCTCGGCTCGCAAGTTCCCGGCACCAGCGGCACGGTCCGCGACACGGCCGGACAAGCGGTGCGGATGGCCAAGGACAATCCGCTGGCCGCCGGTGCGCTGGCCGCGGTGCTGCTTGGAACCGGCGCTGGCCGGCAGGTGACGGGTGCCGCGGTGAAGCTCGGCGGGTTGGCCGCCATTGGTGGCCTCGCCTACAAGGCCTATCAGAACTACAAGGCCGGCAACGCACCCGAACAGGCGCCCACGACCGGCGAGCCGGAATTGCTGCCGCCACCCAAGGACACGGCCTTTCACCCGTCGCAGGCGCCGCAAGGCGAGGATGAGTTCACGCTGACCCTGGTGCGGGCGATGATCTCGGCGGCCAAGGCCGACGGCCATGTCGACGACGAGGAGCGCCAGAAGATCGCCGGCAAGCTCAGCCTTGCCGGGATCGGCACCGGTGCGGAAAAATTCCTGATGGCGGAGCTGGAAAGCCCGCTCGATCTCGACACGCTGGTGGCCGGCGCCAGGACCGATGCGCAGAAGCTCGAGCTCTATACGGCGTCTCGCCTCACCATCGATCCCGACACGCGCGCCGAGCGTGGTTATCTCGACCTGCTTGCCGGCCGGCTTGGCCTGCCGGATGCGCTGGTCGACCATGTCGAGGCGACGGTTTCGGCGGCCAAGGTGCCAGCGGCACAGGCTGGGACCTCACCAAACCCGCGCTGGTAGGTCGAAACGGGACAGGCGGGTCTTTCCAGCGTTAACCTTTCGTTAACTCAGGAAGCGCATGATTCTAGACAGTCGGATCGGCTTTTCCTCCTCCCAAGCCCGGTTCAGATCAGGGCGGTCGCCAATGACCGCCCTTTTTGTCGGCCCTCGCCGGACTTCCTCCAAAGACGCGGTTCCACTTTTTCGAGCGCAGGCGCCCGTGGCCCCGCTTGCCATCGCCGCCGTCATTTGCGATGCCTTCTCCCGAGCCAAATCCTGAAAATCAGTCGGGCACGCACGGCGCTGCCGGAGGACATCTGCCATGACCGAGCAAAAAACCGCCATCGTCACCGGCGCCGGAACGGGTATCGGCAAGAGCGTCGCCACGGCACTGCTCAAGGCGGGCTGGAACACGGTGTTCTGCGGGCGTCGCAAGCCGGTGCTGGACGCCGCGATCGCCGAGATCGGACCGACCGAGGCGAGGGCGTTGGCGGTTGCCTGCGACATCAGCAAGGCCGCCGAGGTCGACGATCTGTTCGAGACGGTGGCGGAGGCGTTCGGCCGCGTCGACCTGCTCTTCAACAATGCCGGCATGGGCTACAAGTCCACGCCGATCGACGAGATCCCGGTCGAGGTGTGGAACGATGTCGTCGGCGTCAATCTCACCGGTTCGTTCCTGTGCGCGCGCGCCGCCTTCGGCGCCATGCGCAAGCAGAAGCCGATGGGCGGCCGCATCATCAACAATGGTTCGGTGTCGGCCTACGCGCCGCGTCCGGGCTCCGTGCCCTATACGGCGACCAAGCACGCCATTACCGGGCTGACCAAGACGCTGGCGCTCGATGGCCGCCCCTATGACATCGCCTGCGGCCAGATCGATATCGGTAACGCGCTGACCGACATGGCGCAGCCGATGACCGTCGGCGTGCCGCAGGCCAATGGCTCGATCGCGGCCGAAGCGGTGATGGATGTCCAGCGCGTCGCCGACGCGGTCGTGCACATGGCCAACCTGCCGCTCGACGCCAATGTTCTGTTCATGACGGTCATGGCGACCAAGATGCCGTTCGTCGGGCGTGGGTGAGCAGCAGGTACTGGCAGCGCGTTCGCCCGAGCCTTATTTTCCCGCCAGAGGCACGCCGGGCTTGAAGAGCAGAATAGGCCTGATCTCGTAAACGGCGGTTGGGTTGACACGACGCAGGTCGCGGGCGATCGCTATCGCGTCGTCCCTGGTGTCACAGTCGACGACATAGAGACCGAGCAACTGTTCCTTGGTCTCGGCGAAAGGCCCGTCGATGATCACACCGTCGCCCGGGCCGCGCAAGGTGCAGGCATCCCGTGTCGTCCCCAGACGCGCCGACGGCCCAAGCGTGCCTTCCGCATGAAGCCTGGTGTTGATCTTGAGCAACTCGGCCATCAGCGCCGCGTCTTCCTGCGGCGTCAGTGCCTCGATCGCGTCTTCCACGTGATAGGCGAGGATTGCGTAAAACATCCGAGGTCCCTCATTCCGGTCCTGATCCGGGGAAGTGGTAGCCGTTTTCGGCATGACCGCCCAGCCTCGGCCACGCGCCTCCCGACGGCTCATGACACCATCTGGCGGTTGACGCGAGAGGCGACGATGATTGCCGGCGATCAGCCCGATGGTCGTGACGCCTCGTCGATGAGCCAGTCGACAAACCGGCCTATCAACGGATTTTCCAGGCCTTCCTCGCGGCATATGCAGTGATATTGGGGAGCTGACGGCACGCTGAGGGCCAGGGGCTGGACGAGGCGTCCCTCATCCAGATCCCTGAAGGAGATGATGCCGCTGGTGAGGGCGACGCCGTGGCCGTCGCGGGCGGCCTGGAGCACCATGGCGAAATTGTCGAAATAGATATCGGATTCCACGAAGTGCGGCACGCGCGCCTCGTTCAGCCAACGCCGCCACTGGCTGCCGTCGTCCTCGTGCAGCAGGCGGTGGTGCAGCACGTCGCGCGGCTCGCGAATGGCGTGCGGGCCGCGCAGCAGTTGCGGACTGCACACAGGGGTCATCGGCAGGCCCTGCAGCAGCCGCCACCAGAATCCCGGCCAAGGCGGATTTCCATAGACAATGGCCACATCGACTTTCCGCCAGTCGATCTCCTCGAACCTCACCGCCGTCAGCATCTGCATGCGGATGTCCTGGTTCTCGTCGAGGAAGCGGAAGATCCTCGTCGCCAGCCAGGTCGTGGCGAAAACAGAGGGTGCCGAGACGCGCAGCGTCGCCTTGGTGGCGGCGCTGTAGGCGTTCGCCGATATCTCGCGGATGGATCCTGATATCTGCTGCATGGCGGCCGCCACACTCTTCTGCAACGCCGCGCCGCGTTCCGTCAGCACCTGGCGGCGTCCCTGTTTTTCGAACAGGTCGATCCCTAGCGACAGCTGCAGGGCGCGCAATTGCTGGCTCACCGCCCCCGGCGTCACATGCAGTTCAGCCGCCGCCGCCGCGATGTTGCCGAGGCGCGCCACACTTTCGAAGACACGAAGCGAGTGGAGGGAGGGCAGGGCCATCTGGACGCCAATAATTTAGAAAAACTGTCGGATTTCCCCCTTAAAGATTTAGCTTGTTTGACAGAATTCCGCAACATACCGTCGCGGTCAACGTACAAAAACAGACAGGGGAACCCATCATGAGTGCCATCCGACCTTCAATTTCGGCCGTCGCCAAAGTTGCTCTCGGCATGCTGATCGCCTGCGTTGCGGCGCCGATGGCGCGGGCCGCGGACACCACCCTGGTGCGCGACGGCGTGCTCAACGTCTGCACCGGCGGCGACTTTCCACCCATGCAGTATTACGCCAATCCCGGAGACGAGAAGCTCGTCGGTTTCGAAGTCGATGTCGTCGACGCCATCGCCAAGCAGTGGAACGCCACGACGAAATATGTCGTGGGCGATTTCAAGGGTCTCTTGCCGTCACTCGGCGCCGAGCGCTGCGACCTCGTTGCAAGCGGTATCATGGTGACCAAGGACCGGCTCAAAGCCTATGACGCGGTCCCCTATTTCATCTCCAACGTCGTGATGGTCACGGCAGCATCGGATGCCGAAACCAAGTCGCCGCTCGACCTCGGCGGCAAGGTGCTGGCGATCGAGGCGGGTACCACCTATGAAAAGACGGCCGCGGATCTTGACGCCGAGCTGACGAAGGCCGGCAAGCCGCCGGCGCAGATACAGACCTATCCCTCGGCCTCCGCCGTCATCGAGCAGATCCTGGTCGGCCGGGCCGCGGCCACGATCACGCAGGACACGACGGCCGCCTTCCGCATCAAGCAGATGCCCGGCCGATTGCAGGTGCCGTATAATTATGGCGACGGCGAAACCTACGGGATCTATCTGAGAAAGGGCGGCGACAACCGCGCGGCATTGGTGAAAGCCATCGAGACGCTGCAGGCCAGCGGCGAGATGAAGACGCTGCTGCAGAAGTGGAAGCTTCCCGAGACCGCCACCGACGTCAAGCACGCGACTGAGTGAGGCAAAGGCGGTGTTCGACGGCAAGCTCTTCCTCACCGCACTGTTCGGCTGGCCCCTTGCCAAGGGGGCATTGCTGACCTTGCTCCTGTCGGTGCTGGTGATGATCGTCGCCCTGGCGGTGTCGATGGTCACCGCGGCGCTGGCGACGTCGAAACGGCGCTGGATACGTTTCCTGATCGCCGCCTTTGTCTGGCTTTTTCGTGGGGCACCGGCACTGCTCGTGCTCCTGTTCATCTGGAACGGGTTGCCGCAGATCGCGGCGATCTTCCGGGCAGACTGGTTCACGCCGTTCATCGCGGCCTTTCTTGCCCTGACGCTGATCGAGATCGCCTACCTTACCGAGATCCTGCGCGGCTCCTATGCTTCGATCGGCAAGGGACAATCGGAAGGGGCGGCGGCCCTTGGCCTGCACCGGGGCCAGATATTCTTCCTGATCATCCTGCCGCAGGCCATTCGTGTTGCCCTGCCGGCGCTGGTCAACGAGTTCATCTCGCTGCTCAAGGCAACGTCGCTGGCGACGGTCATCTCGCTGAAGGAACTGATGACGGTAACCCAGTTCGCGATCGCTACCAGCTTTCGTTTCCTGGAATGGTATGGCGCCGCGCTGATCTACTACATGTCCATCGTCTCGGTTCTGACTGTGCTGCAGATGCGGGTCGAGCGCATTCTGGCGCGGGGCCATCGGTGATGCCGGGCACTGGACCCGGCGGCCCCAGCCGTGCCGCCGGCTGGTTTTCAAGCGAGGATCTGGGCGGCGGCATCACGCGGCTCTGGGAGCCGCACGTCCATTCCTTTTTCAGGAGCAACATCTTTCATCTCCGCGGGCGCGACGTCGATCTCGTCATCGACGCCGGCATGGGGCTGGTGCCTCTCAAACCGCTGTTGAACCTGTCGCGTGGCAAGCCGGCCCTGGCCGTTGCAACGCACATCCATGTCGATCATGTCGGCGCGTTGAGCGAATTCGAGACGAGAGCCGGCCACCGCGCGGAGGCTGCTTTTTTCGCGGACATGGCCGATGAACACACACTGGCTCACCTTTTTCGCGCGCAACCGGAGGCCGTCGGCAGGTCACCAGGCGTGACATGGTCGCCGCTGCGTTTCCGGATCAAGCCGGCGCCGCTAAGCAGGATTCTGGACGAGGGCGACAGGATCGAGACCGGGGACAGGTCGCTTCGCATCCTGCATCTGCCGGGTCATTCGCCTGGATCGATCGGGCTTCTCGACGAAGAAAATGGCGACTTCTTCGCCGGAGATGCGATTTATCGCGGACGGCTGATCGACGATCTTCCAGGATCGGACGTGCAGTCCTACCGCAACACGATGCGGCGGCTTTTGCAGATCGAATTCAGCCGTGCCTATTGTGGACATGGCGAGGCGATCGACCAGGAGGAGCTGCGGTCGATCGCGAGAGCCTATCTCGATGGGACGAGCTGAAGCTCATTTCGCCAGAAACGCTCCGATCCGCTCCAGCGCGCGCAGGATGTTCTCCTCGGAATTGGCGTAGGAGAGCCGGATGTAACCTTCGCCGAGAATGCCGAAATCGGGGCCGCCGATCAGCGCCACGCCGGCCTCGTCAAGCAGAGCCGAGGCGAGTTTCTTCGCCTTCCAGCCGGTCTTCGACACGTTGGGGAAGGCATAGAAGGCGCCCTTGGGCGTGATGCAGGAGATGTTTGGCAAGGCATTCAGGCCCTCGACCACGATCTTGCGGCGGTTGTCGAAGGCGCGCATCATCCTGTCGACATCGTCCTGCGGGCCGTCGATCGCCGCGATGCCGGCGAACTGGCTCGGCGCGTTGACGCAGGACCAGCAATTGACCGCCAGCTTGCGCACCTTGTCGTAGAGATGGGCGCCCTTTTCGCCGTTCGGCCAGATCGACCAGCCCATGCGCCAGCCGGTCATCGCCCAGGTCTTGGACCAGCCATTGAGCACGATCAGCCGGTCGCGGATCTCGGGAAAGCCGAGCAGCGAGCAATGGGTCTCGCCGTCATAGGTCATGACATCGTAGATCTCGTCGGACATGATGGCGACATCGGGATGCTTCTCCAGCCCCTTGACCAGCTTCTCGATCTCGGCGCGCGGGGTGACGCCACCAGTCGGGTTGGCCGGCGAGTTGAGGATGAGGAGCCTGGTTTTCGGGGTGATCAGGGCCAGCGTTTCCTCGGCCGAGAAGGCAAAGCCGTTTTCCTCGCGCATCGGCACGGGAATGGGTGCCGCACCCGTGAATTCGATCATCGAGCGATAGATGGGAAAGCCCGGATCGGGGTAGAGGATCTCGGCGCCCGGCTCGCCGAACATCAGGATGGCGGCGAACATGGTCGGCTTGCCGCCGGGCATGATCATCACCGCCTCCGGCGAGACCTCGACGCCGGTGGTGGTCAGCGTGCGGCGCACCACTGCCTCGCGCGTCGCCAGCAGGCCGTTGGCCGGCGTGTAGCCATGGTGGCCGTCACGCAAGGCCTTGATCGCGGCTTCCACGATGTGCTGCGGCGTCTTGAAGTCGGGCTGGCCGATGCCGAGGTTGACGATGTCGCGGCCCTGGCTCGCCAGCGCCGTCGCCCGCGCCAATACCGCGAAGGCATTTTCCTCGCCGAGACGGTCGAAGGCCGAAATCGTGTGGAGCATTTTTCCCGTCCGTGTGGTTCTTGCTGTTGGGTCGCGTTTTTGTGAGCCTTGGCCCGCAAAAGTCAAACGGATTGGAGCTTTCGGTGTCGGAAAATCTTGCGAATTGGCAGCCACGCCCGCGACCCGAGCGCAAGGCGATCGACGGCCGCCATGTCAGGCTCGAGCCGCTGAGCGCGGCAAAGCACGGCGACGGCCTCTATGAAGCGTCTTCCGTATCCGATGTCGGTGGTCGCTTCGCCTGGCTGCCCGACTATCCGCCGGAGACGCGCGCCGCCTTCCAGCCCTGGCTGGACAAGGTCGAGGCCAGCGAGGATCCGTTGTTCTTTGCCATCATCGACAAGGCCAGCGGCAAGGTCGCCGGACGCCAGACGCTGATGCGCATCGATCCCGCTTATGGGGTCATCGAGATCGGCAACATCTATTGGGGACCGCTGATCTCGCGCAAGCCGGCGGCGACGGAAGCGCAGTTCCTGTTCATGAAATATATCTTCGACGAACTCGGCTATCGCCGCTACGAATGGAAGTGCAACAACCGCAACGAGCCGTCGAAGCGTGCCGCGGAGCGGTTCGGCTTCAAGTTCGAGGGCATCTTCCGCCAGCATCTCATCGTCAAGGGTGAAAACCGCGACACCGCGTGGTATTCGATCATCGACAAGGAATGGCCGGCTCTGCGCCAAGCCTATGAAGCCTGGCTCGATCCGGCCAACTTCGACGCCAATGGCCAGCAGAAACGCCGCCTGGAAGATTTTCGCGCGGAATTGGGCGCGTAACAGGAGTTTACTATTTGGCCCATAGCCACGATCACAGCGGGCACGACCATGGCGCTGGTCATGTGCATGGCTCGACCGACAAGAAACGCGTCCTGATCGCGGCCTGCCTGACCGCCGGCTTCATGGTTGCCGAGGCGCTCGGCGGCTTGCTGACCGGATCGCTGGCGCTGTTGGCCGACGCCGGCCACATGCTCGCCGACGCCATCGCGCTCGGCCTGGCCTGGTATGCCTTCCATCTGGCGGACCGGCCGGCGACAGGCCAGCTCACCTACGGCTTCGGCCGGGTCAAGACGCTGGTGGCCTACACCAACGGCATCGCCATTTTCGTCATCGCGCTGTGGATCGTCTACGAAGCGTGGGATCGCCTGCTGACACCGGCGCCGGTGCTGGGCGGACCGATGCTGGTGGTGGCGATCCTCGGCCTGCTGGTCAATATCGGCTCCTTCCTGGTGCTGCATGGCGGAGATCGCGACAACCTCAACATGCGCGGCGCCATCCTCCATGTGCTTGGCGACCTGCTCGGCTCCGCCGCCGCGATCGTGGCCGCGCTGGTCATCCTGACGACCGGCTGGACGCCGATCGACCCGATCCTGTCCGTGCTGGTCTCGCTGCTGATCCTGTCGACCGCCTGGTCACTGATGCGCGCCGCGGCCCACGTCCTGCTCGAAGGCGTGCCGCCAAGCCTTGATCGCGACCTGATCGCCAGTGACATCCAGGGGGCGGTCCAGGGCGTGCGCGAAGTGCATCATATGCATATCTGGTCGCTCGACGGGACAAGCAGCATGGCGACGCTGCATGCCTGTCTCAACGAGGGCGTCGATGCGCATCAGGCGGTCAGCGCCATCAAGAAGCGGCTTGCCAGCGAACACGGCATCAGCCATGCCACCGTGGAACCGGAATTCGGCCGGTGCGCCGACGAGGGCGACGACCACGAGCATGAGCATGAGCATGAGCATGGTGCGGCCCCGCATCATGGCCACTATCACTAGGCCCGATCGATGCCCATTGACCGGATCTGCCCCAGGAGTTCTCCAGCGTTGAAACTCAGCCCGATGAATGACCGCCGCTCCGGTGCGGCATGATGGACCGTGACACACGCAACGCGGCCATCGCGGCGGTCTGGATCATGCTTCTGTTCGGCATTGCCGCTTTCTACCTGCCGACCGTGATGTTGGCGCTCGGCAGTTTTTCGACCGTGCTGGCGGGTATATTCGGCACCGTCTTCGTGCTGGCATTTTTCTTGGTGTTCTGGCTGCGCGCGCGCACCCAGCGCAAAAATCAGGGCAAGTAAGGGATATCGGACATGCGCATTCTGATCACCGGCGCCGCGGGCATGGTCGGCCGCAAGCTCATCGCCCGGCTGGCCAAGGACGGCACGCTGCGCGGCAAGAAGATCACCGCGCTCGACCTGCACGACATCGTGCCGCCGCAGGCGCCTGAGATAGACGGCGTCAGCGTCGCACTGCACACCGGCGACTTGGCCGAAGCCGGCGCCGCCGAGAGCCTGGTCGCGTCGCGCCCCGACGTCGTCTTTCACCTCGCCGGCATCGTCTCGGGCGAGGCGGAAGCGAATTTCGACCTCGGCTACCGCGTCAACCTCGACGGCACGCGCGCGCTGTTCGACGCCATCCGCCTGGCCGGTTTTGCGCCGCGCGTTGTCTTCACTTCGTCGATCGCGGTGTTCGGCGCACCGTTCCCGGATGTCATTCCCGACGAATTCCATCCGACGCCGCTGACCTCCTACGGCACGCAGAAGCAGATGAGCGAGGCGCTGTTATCAGACTATTCCAGGCGGGGCTTTTTCGACGGCATCGGGATCAGGCTGCCGACGATCTGCGTGCGGCCCGGCAAGCCGAACAAGGCGGCCTCCGGCTTCTTCTCCGGCATCATCCGCGAACCGTTGAGCGGGCAGGAGGCGATCCTGCCGGTGCCGCGCTCGGTCGTGCACACCCATGCCAGCCCGCGCTCGGCGGTCAATTTCCTGATCCATGCGGCCGGCATCGACGGTGCCGCCGTCGGGCCGCGCCGCAATCTGACGATGCCGGGTGTCGCCGTCAGCGTCGGCGAGCAGATCGAGGCGCTTGAACGCATCGCCGGATCGAAGACGGCAAGCCTGATCCGCGAAGTTCCGGACGAGACGATCTGGGCGATCGTCCAGGGCTGGCCGACCCGGTTCGAGGCGCGGCGCTCACGCGAACTCGGCTTCAGCGCCGAGGCGAGCTTCGACGAAATCATCCGCGCCCATATCGAGGATGAGCTCGGCGGCAAGATTCCCGGTTAGAGGTCCGCAGCCATCCGTTCGATCGTGGTGCAGGTCTAGACGCTGCCTGTCAGGCTCGCCGACAACAGCAGCAATCCGAACAGGAACACGAAGGCGGCGCCGCCGATCTCGACGATCGAGTGGATACGGTTGCCCATGCGGCCGTCGCCGGCGAAATAGACCGCCCAGTTCTTGGCGGTCACCGCCAGCGTCGCCAGCGCCGAGACGGTGATGGCGGTGCCGATCGACATGGCCAGCACCGACAGCAGGCCGCCAAGCCAGAGCCCGTTGAGCAGCGCGAAGCTGAGTACGATCAGCGCGCCGGAGCAGGGGCGGATGCCGACCGCCGCCACCGCCGACCATGCGGTGCGCCAATCGAAGCGGTCGCCCGACAGCAGCGCCGGATCGGGCGCATGCGAGTGGCCGCAGGTGTCGCAGACCTCGCCCGCATGGTCGTGATGCGCATGGTCATGGGCGCCGTGATCATGATGATGGTCATGCGCGCTGTGGTCATCGTGCGAATGATCATGGGCATGGTCGTGGTCGTCATGCACGTGAAGCGCGTGCGAATGGGCATGCGCCGAGTGGGCTGCGTGCGAATGGCCTGCATGGGAATGCCCGGCGTGAGAATGCCCGGCATGAGCCGCCGACAGGCTATAGGCCGGCCCCTTGCCAAACAGGCGCAGGACGGCGGGGCCGAGCTTGCGCCACAAAAGCCAGGCGCCGAAGAGGGTGACCAGGGCAAAGCTCATGATTTCCATGAACCAGGCCGCGTCGGTCATCGAGATGGTGGTGCCACGCAGGACGAAATAGGCAAGCAGCATCACCAGGATCGCCGTCAGGCCCTGCAGCAGCGCCGAGACGAAGGACAACAGGATGCCGCGCTTGAGCGCCACTTCGTTGGCCACCATATAGGACGAGATGACGGCCTTGCCGTGGCCGGGGCCGGCGGCGTGGAAAATGCCATAGGCGAAGGACAAGCCGATGAGCACCCAGAGCTTGCTGTTGTCCTGGCGCATCGCCTTCATCGCCGTCGCCAGCGCGCGGTAGAATTCCTGCTGCCTGAGATTGATCCACATCAGGATATGGGCGAAGGGGCCGGTGGTCGGCGCCATGCCGTCATTGACGCCGATGCCGAGCGAACTCTGGGCGTGCGCCATGCTGGCGAAATGCATCGTGACAAAGGCGACGGCCAAAAGGCTGAACGCCAAGCGCAGGGATGGTTTCGTCACCGGATTCATCCTTCTGGCTGACAGGTCAGTTCGAGCTTGGTGGCAAAGATCTTGCTCATGTCGGTGCCTGTCGGATCGTTGAAGAAGGCATCCGTCAGGGTCTTCTGGTTTTCCTTGATGGCTTCGTCCGGGTCCGGCCGAACGACCTTGCTGGTGCAGTTCGACGGCAGGCCTGCGACCGTGATGTTGGAGTCCTCGGTGAAGTCGATCGCCGTGTAGAAGGTGGGGTCGTAGACGCCTATGTCGATGGTGCCGGTCAGCTTGATCGGCACCTTGGGTTCGGATTCGAACAGGATGATCAATTGGTCGTTGTCGAAATTGGCCATCAGATGCGGCGGCGGCACCATCGTCACGTCCTTGCCGTTCTGCGTGACGAGCTGGAAGTAATTGAACTCGGCCAGCGAGGCATGGACGGTGTCGGCGACCTCCTTCAGCTCCTTGTCGTCAAGCTTCAGGTCGGAGTTCTTGTCGAACTCCATCATCACCGTACTCGAAAACAGGTCGTCGAAGCGCCAGAGATGGCGCAGCGCTTTCACACTTTGGTGATCCGGTGACAGGATCACGTCGAGGCGTGCCTCGGCGAAGACGTGCGGATGCACCTCGGCCGGTCCCGTCGCGGCGAAAGTCGCCGCCAGGGTCGAAGCCAGCGTGATTGCGTGCCGTTTCAAATGCATTCGCGGTCGCGATTCCCTTGGCTTCGAGAGCGTTGTCGAAGGTTACCAGAAAGGGGGCGAAATTGGGACTGTCGGCACATGTCACCCAAAAGTGCGCGGCTGTTCCGATGCAACGACCGGACGCGACCAGGATTCAAAGCGCATCGCGGAGCGACGCACCTCCAGGGCTGAGGCAGTTCAGGCGCTTTCGCGCGTCCTGAACCACTGCACCAGGAAGTCGACGAAAACGCGCACCTTCGCCGGCAGGTAACGGCGATGCGGATAGACTGCGAAGATGCCGCCGCCCGACAGGATGCGGTCGTCGAGCACCGCCACCAATTGGCCGCTCTTGAGGTCGGGCGCGGCGATGAAATCCGGCAGGATGCAAAATCCCAGCCCCGACAAGGCCGCGGCGCGGGCCGCCATCGGGCTGTTGACCTCGATCGGGCCCGACACGGCAATACTCACCGGATCGCCATTGTCGCCCTTGAACGGCCAGTTGTTCAGGCCGCGGCCATTGGTGTCGACGATGCAGGGCATGTGGCCGAGATCCTGCGGCCGCGTCGGCATGCCATGCTTGGCGATCAGTTCGGGAGAGCCGCACAGCTTGATCGAAAACGGCGCCAGCCGTCTGGCGATCAGCGACGAGTTCTCCAGGCGCGAGATGCGCACGGCGAGGTCGAAGCCTTCCTCGACCAGATCGACGAAGCGGTCGTCGAGCTGGATGTCGAGCACGATGTCGGGATACTGCTTGGCGAAGTCGATCAGCGACTGGCCGATCGGCGCGTCGGCGAAGGTGCGTGGCGCCGACAGCTTGATCCGGCCGCGCACGTCGCCGGAAGATTCGCGCACGGCATCGGCCAGGCTGTCGACTTCGCGCACGATCTCCGAGGCGCGGCGGTAGTAGGTATGGCCGGCCTCGGTCATCGAGAACTGGCGCGTCGTGCGGTTCAGCAGCAGCGCGCCGAGTTCGTCCTCCAGCTCGCGCACATATTTCGACAGCAGCGCCTTGGAGCGGCCGATCTTGCGCGCCGCCGCCGAAAAGCCCTCGGCCTCGACGACGTCGATGAAGGCGCGCATGCGGGTCAATGTGTCCATGGTTCAGGCCTTTTGTGCTGCGTCCAAAGCGCGGCGCGTCGAAACGGATTCATGCGACGCGCTTTGGGTGTTGTTTGATGCATGTCGTTGTCGCAAAACCGAGGTCACTTTTGCGCGACATGCATTAGAAGTTTCCTGCCGAGCCGTATCAGGGCAATGTCGCTGCCGGAAGGGCCAAGCAGCGACAGGCCGAACGGAGCGCCGGCGACCGAGCCGATCGGCAAGGTGATTTGCGGGAAGCCGGAGAGCCCGGCCAGGCACAGGAGATGCAAGGCGCGCTCGCGATAGGCCTGGAACTGCTCCGGCGTGCTGTCGACGTAGGGCGCGGGGCCCGGCACCGTCGGCAGGACCAGGACGCCGTCCTTGCCGAGCAAGGCGTTCAGTTCGCCGCGGAACGTCAGCCGACGCACTTTCTCGGCCTGGGCCGTGCGGTCGTCGACGGCGCGGCCGAAGCCGAAACGCTCCTCGACGCCGGGTCCGAGGTCGCGCTCGCCGCTGGTGATCCAATCGCCATGCACCGCCCAGGCTTCCCTGGCCTGCAGCCGGCGAAAGCACCAGTAGAGTTCGTCCGGGGAGGAGCTGAAGCGCATCGTCGGCATCGCCGGCATGCCGAACACCGCGCTCGCCAGCGCCTTCATTTCCGCATATTCGGCGAGCGCCGGGCGGGCGACCATTTCGTCCAGCCAGGCGAGCGAGAGCGGGCGGTCCAGGGAATGTTGATGCGGGTCGCGGCCAAGCAGCAGCTTGCCGACGGTCTCGTAGGTCTCGATGTCGTCGGCGAACCAGCCGAACGTGTCGAAGCTCGGCGCCAGCCGCATGGTGCCGTCGAGGGAAATGCGGCCATGGGTGGTGCGCAGCCCAATCAGCCCGCAGAAACTCGCCGGCGCGCGAATCGAACCCCCGGTGTCGGACCCCGTGGCGATGTCGGCCAGCCTGCCCGCCACCGCCGCCGCCGACCCCGACGACGAACCGCCGGTGACACGGTCGGGAGCCGCGGGATTCACCGGAAACGGAAAATGCGCATTCTGGCCGAACAAAGCGAAGGCGAGCTCGTCGGTCTGGGTCTTGCCGATGAAACGCGCACCGGCGTCGAGAATCGTCTGCACGGCGGGTGCCGTGCGCGAAGCGGCATGGCTTCCGGCGAATTTCTGCAAATTGCCGCAACCGGTGCGGTAGCCGGCAACGTCGTAAATGTCCTTGACCGCCAGCCGCAGCCCGGCCAGGGGGCCAAGTTCGGCATGCGCCACCGGCATCCGGCGAAGGTCGAGGAAGGCGTGGAGGGGGCCGTGCGTGCCTGTCATCGTTCGATATCCGGATACAGTCGCGCCAACATTGTTCGATGCCAGAAATTTTACAACCTGGGATACGATTTTTATTGATTGTGAAATGCTTCGCCCCTATATCGCGCTTGCCCAAAGTCGCACGTGCCTGTGGGTGTCCGCCGATCCTCGAATGGTGAGGGAAATCGGTAAGGTAACTGGAGCCAACCCCTCCAGTCGGTTTAGCGGCCAACCGCCAGACCGAGGACACCTTGAAGCAACGACGGTGCGGGCCTTTCTGGTTCTCTTCCGGTTGTCCAAAGACCGGGGTTACTGAAGAGGCACACCTTCATTGCCGGCAGTGCGGAACGGGGTTCTCCCAATCCAAGCCAAGGCAGACAAAGCGAACCGAAGCCGGGCAAGGCCAAGGTTCATCGCCGCGAGACGGCGTTTCATGGTTCCGGGGTCTCCACCGGCTGGTTCCATGGATTTTCCGTCCCGCCTTTGTTTGACCGCGTGTTCGCGAGGCCGACAGCCCGCGTCCGCACCCTTGCGCGCGCCGAAAGGCGTGATGGAGAAACCCGATGGCCACCCAGCGTATCCTCGACTTCCTCGCCACCCGACGTCCGTCCGGCCCCTGCCTCGTCGTCGACCTCGATGTCGTGCGCGACAATTTCCGCGCCTTCGAGAAGGCTCTGCCCGATTCCAAGATCTACTACGCGGTGAAAGCAAACCCGGCGCCGGAAATCCTGCGCCTCCTTGCTGCGATGGGCTCGTCCTTCGACACCGCTTCCGTTGCCGAAGTCGAGATGGCGATGGACGCCGGTGCGCCGGCGGACCGCATCTCCTTCGGCAACACCATCAAGAAGGAGCGTGACATCGCACGCGCCTACCAGCTCGGCATCAGGCTGTTCGCGGTCGATTGCGTCGAGGAGGTCGAGAAGATCGCCCGCGTCGCTCCAGGCTCCCGCGTGTTCTGCCGCGTTTTGACCGATGGCGAAGGCGCCGAATGGCCGCTGTCGCGCAAGTTCGGCTGCGTGCCCGCGATGGCCGTCGACGTGCTGCGCCATGCCAAGGGCCTTGGCCTCGACGCCTATGGCGTGTCGTTCCATGTCGGCTCGCAGCAGACGGACCTGACCGCCTGGGACCGCGCGCTGGGCGATGCCAAGAAGGTGTTCGCGACGCTGGCCGACGAAGGCATCGTCTTGAAGATGGTCAATATGGGCGGCGGCTTCCCGACCCGTTACCTGAAGGACGTGCCGGTGGCGCAGGCCTATGGCCAGGCGATCTTCTCGGCGCTGCGCAAGCATTTCGGCAATGCGCTGCCCGAGACCATCATCGAGCCGGGCCGCGGCATGGTCGGCAATGCCGGCGTCATCAAGTCGGAAGTCGTGCTGATCTCGAAGAAGGCCGATAACGACAATGTGCGCTGGGTGTTCCTCGACATCGGCAAGTTCGGCGGTCTCGCCGAGACGATGGACGAGGCGATCCGCTACCCGCTGGTCACCCGCCATGACGGCTCGGAGACGGCACCTTGCGTGCTCGCCGGCCCGACCTGCGATTCGGCCGACGTGATGTACGAGAAGACGCCCTATCCGCTGCCTTTATCGCTGACCATCGGCGACGAGGTGCTGATCGAAGGCACCGGAGCCTACACGACCACCTACTCGGCGGTCGCCTTCAACGGCTTCGAGCCTCTCCGATCCTACGTGATCTGACGGTTCTTTTTTCCGCGCGTTTTCGGCCACCACTTCGCCTGAAAATGCGCTGAGAACCGGTCAGGTCATCCGGCGCGGGCGCTTGTCGTCCGCCCGGCTTCGCTTGTGGAACAGATCTCCGCTCGCCAGGGATTGCGGAAATGGAAATGTCAGTTGAAATCGTAGCTCATGCGCCGGCTTTCGCCATGGTCGCCGAAACCGTTGCCGACGTCGCGGCGCGCGAAGCCTTGCTCGATCGCGCCATGGGGCCGAAGCGCAAGACCAAGTCCTCGGAGAAGCTGCGGCGCGGCCGTAGGCCCTCGGAAGGCCTTGCCTTCGTCGCGCGCGATGGGTCGGGCGGCGTGGCCGGCACGGTGCGGCTATGGGACGTCACGCTGGGCGAGGGCGGTTCGGCGGCGCTGCTGCTCGGCCCGCTCGCCGTCGATCCCTCGCTCAAGAGCGCCGGCATCGGCTCGGCGCTGATGCGTCATGCGATCGCGGAGGCCGGGCGCCTCGGCCACGCCGCGATCCTGCTGGTCGGCGACGCGCCTTACTATGGGCGCTTCGGGTTTTCGGCCGCCAGGACCGGTGCGCTCGCCATGCCTGGACCTTACGAGCGGCACCGCCTGCTGGCGCTGGAACTGGTGGAAGGCGCCCTCGACGGCGCCAAGGGCACGCTGAAGGCATCCGGCCGCAAGCTCAAGGGGCAGGCGCCGACGCTGGCTGCGTGAGGCTTCAAGCTCGACCGCCATGCAAACAAAACGCCGCCTCGGAACGGCGGCGTTTTGTCATCTCAAAGCCGCTTCTGGCGGCGACGTCCGTTCAGCCGATCAACTGGCTCAGAGCCATGGCGACAGTCATGTCGCCTTCGACCTTTATCTTGCCGGTCATGAACGCCATGGTCGGGTTCAGGTCGCCCGCGATCAGCGACTCCAGATCGTCGAGCGACAGCTTGATGGTGCAGTCGGTGGGAGCGTCCGTGGTCGAGACGGTCGCGCCGTCGATGACGATGACGCCGTCGCTGCCGGTGTCGAACTTCACGGAACGGTCGAAGCCGCTGCTGGCCACGCGCGACTTGATCTTCTCGGCAATATCCTGAACGCTCACGCTGTTCTCCCTGTCTGGTTGCATCTGCTGCATCGGTCACGCGACGGTACTTCGGCCCAGCCGAAGTCCGTGCGGCATCAACTGGCGATCATGATCGCTGCCGCATATAGCTTTGGATTGACGTTTACGTCAACGCGAATTGCAGGAATTGTCTCGGACGCCGGCTGCATCGGGACCACCGGCGCCGGGCCGATGGCTCAATGCGCGCTGACCGGCTTTGGCGTCTCGGGCGCCGTGGCGGCGGACTCCTGCCGGCGGCGCAGCCAATTGTCGCGAATCTCATCCTTGCTCAGGAAATTGACCTGATCGATCAGCACTTCATGCACCAGGGTTGCGCCGACGCGGGTGTTGACGGTGTCGCGGATCGCCGCGCGAAAGGCATCGAGGTCGACCGTTGCCTTCTTGGTGAAGTCGATCTGGGGATGGGCGTAGAGATAGCTGTAGACCTCGTCCGTAATCAGCGCCTCGGCGGGGATCGACAGCTTCTTTATCTGTTCCGGCTCGACGGTGTAGACGAGCTTGGCCAGGAAGTAGCCGTCGATCTTTGAATCGTGGATCAGCGGCACCGAAATGATGTCGGTCTTGACGTAGTCCAGCCCGCCCAGCATCGGCTTGGGTTTCTCGCCGACGCCCTGTTCACCGGCGGCCTGGAAGGAATAGAACACCGCGCCGAGCGTGGCGGCGCAGATCCAGACCGCTATGGCGATGACCTTGATCATTTTGAACCCGAGCCCGGCATCGCCGCGCCCTAACCTTTCATCCTGCCGAACTCGCCGGCGGAGTAGGTGCCATCGGTCTCGGCGCGCTGGATGGCGCTGCGCAGCAGGCTGGCGACCTCGTTGACGGCGCTCAGATGCGCCAGGATCGCGGCCTCGTTCTTCGCCAGCTTCTGGCGCAGCCGGGTCAAGCCCTCGCGGTGCTGCTCGAGGAATTCCGCTTCGCTGCCGCCCTTCATGGCCCGGGTCAGCTCGTAGAGATAGCGGCTCTTGCGGGCGTTCGACGCCTTGAGGTCATAGCTGGTGTCGTTGCGGATGCCGGCGGTTTCTTCCTCGACCACCTCCTCGATGCGGCGGATGATGGCGGCAAGGTTTCCAGGCCGTGCGAAAGGGGTCGAAGCGTCCGACGCGGTCGTGCGCGCGGGCAGCTTGGCGGTGAATTCCGAAGAGTCGGCCATGTGTTTCCCAGTCCTAGATCTTGATGTCTGTTTTTATGGTTGTCTCGTCGCCGGTCATCGACCTGGCGGCCTTGCGCTGCAGTTCCTGGACGAGCGAGGTGGACAGACGGGTCTGCTGATCGATCTCTGTCTTTTCCGGCCCATTCGAAACCGGGCCGATCGGAACCTTGCGCTTGCCGTCCATGTAGTGGTCGGCGAGCAGCGACTTGGCGATGCCGATGCCGCCGCGGTCTGCCATGACGTCGGCGACGCGCTCGGCGAGCTGCGATTTCCACATGTCGCCGGCGAGACCCGTGCCGTAGACGCCCTCGGTGTCCTTGGGCAGCATGTTCTGGATGAAGGTCTGAAGGACCATCGCCTCGAACTTCTTGAACTTCTTGGCCGGGTCGGCCGTCGCGGCGGCCTTGTCAGCCGTCGCCCGCGACAGGATCGAGCCGGCATCGACCGAAGCCGCGCTGTCGACCGAAAACGTGCCGGCAACGCCGCCCGCACGCCTGGTCAGCGCGGCGCGCGCAGCCTCGATATCAGCCGGTTCCGCGGCTCGGGCGACATCCATCACGATGTCGCTGGGTGGAGAAATCGCCAAGAAAGTCCGCCTTTTGCCGGTTTTCCTTAGCCAGGACCATGCCTCAACAAGCTTGTGGCAGGCTTGCCGGTCCGAATTCGTCCGTTCGTCCATGATCGGCGCGGCAAACCGCAAGGATGACGGAAACTTGCCGCCTCGCGGATCCGTTACTCACCCAAAGAGATCGCCATGTGCCGGGCTATGACGTGACATTTGCAGCTTTGTTCGTCGGTGTGGGAATTTGCCTGTCGCTTGCCATGTCGACGGCGTGGTTTGTCGCCATTCGCAGCGGCAAGTCGGGCTGCGTGGATGCTATCTGGTCGTTCGCGGTGGGCGCAGCCGGCATCGCCATGGCGCTTGTTCCATTGCCCGGCTGGCAGCAATCCTTGACGAGGCCGGTGATCGTGGCGCTGCTCGCGGCAATCTGGTCGATCAGGCTTGGCCTGCATATCGCGGTCAGAACCCTGCGCGGCGGCGACGATCCGCGTTACGCGCAGCTGCGCAGCGAATGGGGCAAGGATTTTCCACGCCGGCTGTTCTGGTTCCTGCAGATACAGGCCGGCGCCGCCCTTCTGCTCGCCGTCTCCATCTTCGCGGCAGCTCGCAATCCGGCGCCGCAACTTCAAATCGGCGATTGGCTGGGCATCGCCATTCTGGTCATTGCCATCCTTGGCGAAGGCCTGGCCGACCGCCAGCTTGGGCGGTTTCGCGAAAATCCCGCCAACAAGGGGAGGGTCTGCGATGTCGGCCTCTGGGGGCTTTCACGCCATCCCAACTATTTCTTCGAGTGGTTAGGCTGGTTGGCCTATGTCGCCATCGCACTGGATTTTAACGGCAGCTACCCATGGGGTTGGGTCGCCGTCTCCGGCCCGCTCTTCATGTACTGGCTTCTGGTTCATGTATCCGGCATCCCGCCGCTTGAGGCGCATATGCTGAAAACGCGCGGCGAGACGTTTCGTGCCTACCAAGCGCGCGTCAACGCATTCTGGCCGGGGCCTCGCCACATCCCAACGCAAACCTCGAAGGGTCAAGCCTCGTGAGCCTTATCGCATCCGCCATACGCACCGTCGAACGAAGTCCGTTCCCGGATCCGGTGACCAGGACGGGCATCGGCTTCTTGGTCGGGCGCACTCGCAGAAACCTCCTGGACAGCCCTGCCACGCATGAACAGGCCTTCGCCCGCGCAATGGCCAATCATCCGATTGCCGAGCACACGCAAACCGCAAACGAACAGCACTACGAATTGCCACCGGCTTTCTTCGGGCTGGTGCTCGGGCCGCGTCGCAAATATTCCTCCTGTCTTTACCAGCGCGGCGACGAAAGCCTGGCGGAGGCCGAGGTGCTCGCACTGGAAGAGACTGTAGCCCACGCCGATCTCGCCAATGGCCACGATATCCTCGAGCTCGGCTGCGGCTGGGGGTCGCTCACGCTGTTCATGGCGGAGCGATTTCCTGGAGCCAGGGTGACGGCGGTTTCCAACTCGTCGCCCCAGAGGGCATACATAGAAGCGCGGGCCCGGGAAAAAGGTCTCGCAAACATTCGAGTCATAACCGCCGACATGAACAGTTTTCATCCGGGCGGCATATTCGACCGTATCGTCTCGGTCGAGATGTTCGAGCACATGTCGAACTGGCAAAAGCTGCTTGAACGCGTTCAATCCTGGTTGGCGCCGCAGGGCCGCCTTTTCATCCATGTCTTTACGCATAAAAGCCGGTCATACCGGTTTGACCATCGCGACAAGTCGGACTGGATTGCGCAGCACTTCTTCACCGGCGGCATCATGCCGAGCCACGATCTGATCCGGCAGTTCCCAGGCCTGTTCGACGTCGAGCGGGAATGGCGATGGGATGGTCGCAACTATCAGCGTACCGCAAATCACTGGCTCGCCAACATGGACGCCCGCCGGCCTGAGATCGACCGCATTCTCACGGAGGTCTATGGCAAGGATGCCTTGATCTGGCGGCGGCGCTGGCGCCTGTTCTTCCTCGCGACCGCTGGCTTGTTCGGGCATGCCAATGGTGAGGAGTGGGGCGTCAGCCACTATCTGCTGCGCGCGGCCGCATAGATCGGGAATGGCTGTCGGATCGGGAAAGCTGAGCAGGTTCTGGAACGCGGCAAGAACCTACTTTGCCCATGACGATCCGCTCGTTGCCACCGCCAATCTGGTTGCTCTTGTCGTGCTGTGGAACCAGCCTTTCTATCCGCTCTATGTCTACTGGTCGGTCGGCCCCGACATCGCGCCTACCTGCTACACGTTCATCTCGACGCCGTTCTTCCTGGCGGTGCCGGCACTTGCGCGCGTCAATGGCCGTGCCGGGCGTGCGTTGCTGCCGTTGGCCGGAATAGGCAACACGGTGCTCAGTGCCAAGGTGTTCGGCGTCGCGTCCGGAGTGGAGATCTTTCTGTTGCCTTGCGTGCTGCTCGGCTTCGTGCTGTTCCGGCCTACCGAGCGTGTAATCTCGATCGTCATAGCCGCCGCCGGTTTGCTGGCCTTCACGGCCCTGCACGGG
Source organism: Mesorhizobium sp. BH1-1-4 (assembly GCF_020165665.1). NCBI lineage: Bacteria > Pseudomonadati > Pseudomonadota > Alphaproteobacteria > Hyphomicrobiales > Phyllobacteriaceae > Mesorhizobium > Mesorhizobium sp. BH1-1-4. The sequence goes on along the minus strand of NZ_JAIUIN010000009.1, from coordinate 209,128 downwards.
CATTACGGCGAGCCCGTTCATACGTATTCGGTGGAGGAGTATGCCGGTTTTCTGAAAATGAACGCCCTGAGCGCCGGGACGCTGACGGCCTTCATCGGTCTTCTGGTGATGGACCTGATTGGCCGCCGGGTCGGAGGCTGAGGTCGATCAAGGCGTTCTCGACAGCCCGCTGGAGACGAGAAAGCCCGCCGTCGCGGCGATAGCGGTGAGCACGGTTCCCCAGCAGATGTCAGCCATGGTGACCGCGACCGGCCAGTTCTTCAGCGTCGCCTGGTTGGTCAGATCGTAGGTGGCATAGGCGCAAAGGCCGAACACTGCGCCGTGCATCGCGGCGATTGTCCATGAGCCGGTCCGCAAGCCGGGTTGCACTGCCAGGTAGACGATGCCCGCGATGTAGATGACGTAGAAAAGCGCCGCCGCCTTGGCGTTGAAATCGTCGAGCAGGATCGGACCCAGCAGCGGCTTGTAGAGCCGGCTGCTCATCACCGTCAGCCAGACGGCGTCGATGCACAGGAACACAACCGCCGTCGTCAGATAGGCGGTGCCGTAGGTCTTGATCATCTTCGCTCCAGAATTGGCGTTGGCCGTTGTCGCAGCAACGGTTTTGAGCGGGGATAGTTTCGGCCGGCCGAAACTCACCCCGCATATCGCCCGTAGCTCCATAAAACGGATGATAGGGCGCGTGATGAACCGAGTGGCAGCGGGGGCAAGTCTGATTATTTTTGTTTCGTTCCCAGGATCGGCGTTTGCCGCATCTGCACCTGATCCGAGCGGTATATGGAACCGTGGAGACGGCAATGCGAAGGTGCGGATCGCCCCCTGCGGATCGAACATCTGCGCCACCAATGTCTGGATCAAAGACACCAGCGGCGGTGAAGCCGTCGGCGACAAGCTGGTGATGACGCTGAAACCGAAGTCCGCCGATACGCTGGCCGGCAAGGCCTTCGATGCAAAGCGCTCGCTGACCTATGCGATCCAGCTCAAGGTGGCCGGCAAGAGCCTTGTCACGCGGGGCTGCGTCGTTGGCGGTCTGGTCTGCAAGTCGGTCAATTGGTCCCGTGCCCGCTGACGACCGGGGTACAGGTCGGATCAGAGGTCCTTTGCGGCCGAAAATATCCACTTCTACACGGTGAAACTCACGCCGGATCCTCCCGTATCTACAAGCATCCCCGGGTGCCACTTGCGCCTTATAGATTTGATTTCCAACAAGGATTATCGATGAACATCGTGCCCATCAGCCGTGGCCGCCCGAACGGCAGAAAAAAGATCGCGGTCATCGGTTCGGGCATTTCCGGGGCCGCGGCCGCATGGGCTCTGCATCCGGGTGCGGACGTTACACTCTATGAAGCTTCGGACCGTGCGGGCGGTCACACCGCAACCGTCGACATCGACTATGACGGCACGCCGATTTCCGTCGATACCGGCTTCATCGTCTACAACGAGTTGGCCTATCCGGATCTGACCGCGCTGTTTTCGCGCCTTGATGTCGCCACGCATGAGAGCGACATGGGCTTTTCGCTTTCACTCGACGGCGGCAAGCTCGAATGGTGCGGTTCGACGCTGCGCACCATATTCGCCCAGAAACGCAACTTCTTTTCGCCCGGCTTCCTGTGGATGCTGCGTGAAATCCTGCGTTTCAACAAGGCATGCGTCGCCGAGCGCGACAACGGCACGCTGGGTAATGTGTCGATCGGAGACTATCTTCGCACCCGCGGCTTCTCGGCGGGTTTTCGCGACAATTATCTCATCCCGATGGCTGCGGCGATCTGGTCGACACCACGCGCCAAGATGCTGGATTATCCAGCCGCGAGCTTCATCAGCTTTTTCGAGAACCATCGGCTGATCGACAACGATACGCGCCCCGTTTGGCGAACCGTCAGCGGCGGTTCGCGCAACTATCTGCGCAAGCTGCTGGCGCCGCTCGGATCGAGGCTGCGGCTGTCATCGCCCGTCAAGACGGTGGTCCGCGATGCGCTCGGCATCACGGTATGGGCCGGCGACGACGCGCCGGAGCGGTTCGACAATGTCATTGTTGCTGGCCATAGCAATCAGGCATTGGCCATGCTCGGCGATGCAACGAGCGTCGAAGAATCGGTCCTGTCGTCCATACCTTATCGCCCCAACCGTGTCGTGCTTCACAGGGACCCGCGGCTGATGCCGAAGCGGCGGGCGGCATGGGCGGCGTGGAATTATCTGCGCTGCTCCTCTGACGGCGCGGAACCCGAAGTGTCGGTCACGTACTGGATGAACCGGCTGCAAGGGATCGACGCCGCAAGGCCGCTGTTTGTTTCGCTCAATCCGGTCGTCGAGCCGCGCCCGGATCTGATCTTCGGCGAGTGGACGTTCGAGCATCCGCAGTACGACGCCCGCGCCTTGTCGGCGCAGGCCCGTCTCGATGATATCCAAGGCGTGCGCGGCACTTACTTTGCCGGCGCGTGGACCGGCCATGGTTTCCATGAGGACGGCTTGCGCTCGGGCCTGAACGCGGCGATCTCGCTTGGCGCCAAAGTCCCGTGGCGCAGGAGCGAGGAGGCTTTGTCCACCGCGTTCCTGGCGGCGGAATAGCGGCAGGTCGCGGCCATGGAACAACGCGTCACCACACTGGAGCGGAACGGTCCGCCGCCGCAAGCGGCCGGCGTGCTCTATCCGGGTGAAGTCATGCATGCGCGGCTGAAGCCGTTCGGCCACCGCTTCGTCTATCGTGTGTTCTCGTTGCTGGTCGACATAGACAGACTTGCCGAGCTCGGTCGCATGACATGGCTGTTGGGAGTCAATCGGTCTGGTCTGGCCTCCTTCCATGAGAGCGATCACGTCGAAACCCCGGGCGAAACCTTGCGGGCCTTTGCCGACCGGCAACTCGCCGACGCCGGCCTGGGCAAGCCTGCGGTGCGCGTGCTGTTGCTCGCCTATCCCCGCATCCTGGGCTACGTCTTCAATCCGATCTCGGTCTATTTCTGCTACGGCGATGCCGGCGCGCTGATCGCCCTGATCTACGCCGTGCGCAACACGTTCGGCGGCCGGCATATCTACGTGGCGCCGATCCGAACGGGCGAACTCGGTCCCGGCGGAGTGCGTCAGACTCAGGCCAAGGTCTTCCACGTCTCACCATTCATAGGGATGGATGCGCGTTATCACTTTCGCATCCTACCGCCAGGCAAGACCGTCAGGCTTCGCATCCATGAGACGGAAAATGGCGAGCCGTTGCTGTCGGCGACCTTTGCAGCAACCGCCCGTCCACTTGCCACGCAGGAGCTTGGAGCGTGTCTGGTCAAGTTTCCCTTCGTGACGGTGAAGATCATCGCCGGCATTCACTGGGAAGCATTGAAGCTTTGGCTGAAAGGCGCGCGCTTCCATCCGAGCCCTGCCATGCCGAAGGGCAACGATGCACGACACGGCACGGTCAAGGTGCTGGAGCCAGGTGCCATCGCCAAGTGAGGCGTGCGAAGCGGCTATTCCTGCCGCTTCTGCGCGATCAGGTCCAGCCGCTCGCGGTCCGATCTCTCGCGCTCGTCGCGGTTGCGCACGTCCTTGTAGGCACGCTCCACCATGTTGGTGCGGGCGGTGGCGGCGGCGATGAGGCCGGCTTCCTGCCTGGCGCTTTCCAGGCTTGCCTCCTGGCGCAGGGCGGCCTGGGCGATGCGGCGATGATACAGGTCGGGGAACAGGCCGGAAAGGGAATCGTCCTGGTCGAAATAGCCCATCAATTCGCGGGCTTCGGTCTCGGCGGCGCTTGCCGCCGCCACGAAGGTGGCGTGGCGGGTCTCGTGCAGGGCCTTCAGCTGTTCCTGCACCTTGACCAGTTTCTTCAGGCGATCCTTGCGCGTGCTCATGTCACCTCGCCAGCGTGAGGTTGACGAAGCCGTCGACGAACAGCGACAGCATGGTGCCGACGGCGAAATAGAAGATCAGCATGCCGCCGGCCATCACGAAGGGCTGGGAAATGAAATAGATCGGGATCTGCGGCGTCAGCTTGTTGACGAAGCCGATCGTCAGATTGACCAGAATGGCGTAGGCGACGAACGGGCTGCCGAGGCGGATGACCAGGAAGAACGTATCCGACACGGTGTCGGTGATGTCGACGAGGGCCGCCTGCGGGTTGAAGAAGACGTTGACCGGCGCGACCGTGTAGGACGTCACCAGGGCACGCACGATCTCGTGGTCGAAGTCGAAGACGAACAGCATCAACAGCGCCGAGAACGAAATGATGGCGGCGAGCGCCGCTTGCGGTTCCGGCTCCTCGATCGCCGGTCCGCCGGAGCCGCCATAACCGACCAGCATGGCGATGGCCGAGCCCATGAAGCGCAGCCCTTCCATGTAGAGCCTGGTCATGGCGCCGATCAGCCCGCCGACCAGCAGCTCCGAGATGATCATCGGCACCAGGACCTGTGGACGCGGATCGACGAAGGGAAAGATCTTGTCCCACAGGAAGGCGAGCAGGCCCCCGGTGGCGGCGACCGCGACGAACAGCCTGACCTGCACCGGCACGCGGGCGCTGGACAGGCCTGGCATCAGCATGAAGCAAGCGCCGATGCGGCAGAAGGCAAGGAACGCCGCGATGACGACCGCCTGCGAGAGAATGTTCACGATATCGTCCCGAGCACCCTGATCTCGACGCCCTTGGCGATTTCGACATGGGAGAGCACCGGCAGCGTGGTGAACAGGCGCTCGATGATCATGCGCACATAGGGGCGCGCGTCGGGCGCGGTCACGAGCACGAAACGCTCGCCGGCTTCGAGGTGCTTCTTGATCGCCTTGGTGGCGTCCTGGCCGAACTCTTCCAGCTGGCGTGGATCGATGTCGAATTCGCGCACCTCGCCCTTGGCGTCGCGCTTGAGGCTCTGGTGGAAGGCAAGGTCCCAGCGGTTGCCGAGGCGCAGCACCTTGAGCACGCCGCCTTCCGAGAGGTCGCCGCAGATCTGCTGGGCCATGCGGATGCGCACATGCTCGACGATCTGCTCGGTGCGGCGCACATGCGGCGCGATCTCGGCGATGGCCTCGATGATCAGATGCAGGTTGCGGATCGAGACGCGTTCGGCCAGCAGCAGCTTCAGCACCGCCTGCAGGCCGGGATAGGAGATGTGGGTGGTGCAGATCTCGTCGGCGAGCTTGCGGTATTCCTGGTCCTGGCGTTCGAGCAGCGCCTTCATGTCCTTGTAGGACAGGAGCTGCGGCAGGTTGTTGCGGATGACTTCCGAAAGGTGGGTGAGCAGCACCGACATGTTGTCGGCGAAGGTGAAGTTCTCGCGCTTCAGATCCTCGGCGAAGGTTTCCATGACGGAATAGGCGCGCATGCCGAAGGCCGGCTCGCGAATTTCCTCGCCGGGGATCTCGGGTATGTCGCGGTTGCCGAGCAGCACCATGATCTCGCCGACGCGCATCGAATATTCGGCGACCACGGTGCCGTGCACCTTGATCTGGTAGCTTTTCGGCGGGATGGCGAAGTCGTCGGCGACGCGCACTTCCGGCACGACGAAGCCGTATTGCTGGGCGAATTTCTTGCGCATCTTGGACATGCGGAAGACCAGTTCCTGATGCGAGACCAGGAGCCGGGTGGAAAGCTGCTTGCCGATCAGAAGTTCGATCTCGGCGGTGGCGAGCGAGGCCTTGACCGAATTCTTCTCCTCCTCGGCCTTGGTCGCCTTCTCCTGGTGCTTCAGCGCCTCGGCCTCGGCGACCGCGCGGTTGTGGCGCATCGGAATGACGTAGCCGAGGCCGGCCATGCCGGCGGCCAGCGCGAAGAACGGGAACAGCGGCAGACCGGGCATCAGGCCGAGCAGCACCAGCAGTGCGGCCGCCACGTAGAGCGCGCGCGGGTGGGCGCCGAGCTGGCCGAACACGGCCTGGTTGGTCGAGCCGCGCGTGCCACCCTTGGAGACCAGCAGGCCGGCGGCGAGCGAGACGATGAGTGCCGGGATCTGGGTGACGAGACCGTCGCCGACCGACAGCTTGATGAACACGTCGGCGGCTTCGCCCATGCCCATATTGTGCCTGATGTAGCCGATGGCGATGCCGCCGACGATGTTGATGGCGGTGATGATCAGGCCGGCGATGGCGTCGCCGCGGACGAATTTCGAGGCGCCGTCCATCGAGCCGAAGAAAGAGGATTCCTCTTCCAGTTCGCGCCGGCGCAACTGCGCGGTCTTGTCGTCGATCATGCCGGCCGAGAGGTCGGCGTCGATCGACATCTGCTTGCCGGGGATGGCGTCGAGGGTGAAGCGTGCGCCGACTTCGGCGATGCGGGTGGCGCCCTTGGTGATGACGATGAAGTTCACCACGATCAGGATCATGAAGACGATGAGGCCGATGACGAAGTCCGAGGCCATGACCAGCTTGGAGAAGCCGGCGATGACATAGCCGGCGGCGTGCGTGCCCTCATTGCCATGCGACAGGATCATGCGCGTGGTGGCGATGTTGAGCGACAGGCGCAGCATGGTGGCGATGAGCAGCACGGTCGGGAACGACGAGAAATCGAGCGGCCGCTGGATCCACAGCGCCACCATCAGGATCAGCACCGACAGCGCGATCGAGAAGGCCAGCCCGACGTCGATGAGAAAGGCCGGGATCGGCAGGAACAGCACGGCCAGGATGATGACGATGCCGAGCGCGAAGAAGACGTCGCGGCCGTTCTTGGCCACCGCGCCGGGCTGGATGCTTTCGCTGATCGCCATTCTCGTCCTCGAACCCATGGGCTGCCGAGCATGCGACAGCCCGGCGAGGGTAGCTGGCCAAGCTTGCGCGAGGGTGGGAGAGTGCGGGCTCGATTCTCTGGCGAAGGATACTCCATGCTCCTGATCATCGGCACGATCCGCCTGCCGCCCGACAGGCTCGACGAGGCAAGGCCCGTGATGGAACGCATGGCCTCGGCCAGCCGCGCCGAGGACGGCTGCCTCGAATATTCCTATGCGCAGGATGTCTTCGAACCTGGCTTGATCCGGGTCACCGAAGTGTGGAGCGACAGGATTGCGCTCGATGCGCATTTCCGCGCGCCGCATCTTGCCGACTGGCGCGCGAGCTGGCCGGGGCTCGGTATCGGCGAGCGCAAGCTGGTGCTCTACGAGGCTGGCGAGCCCATGCCGACCTGAGTGGGCCACGTCGGCGCCGGATCGGTGGGCGTACGCAACTGGCGGGCAGCCGTCGGCACTGGAAGCGGAGAAAGCCGGATCGAACGGTTCGCGGCCAAATTGGCGCCTTCGATGTCGGCATTGTGGTTGTCACGCCGTGCCGCCCGGCGTATCAGGCGGGTCTACCGTTGCCCTTTGATATCGGCGAGCCGCCCCGGTGCTTTCCAGGACCCAACCGCAAGTTTACGCCCGCCGGCTGCGCGCGGTGCTTCTGAGATCAGTCCCTCTGCTCGAGGCGCGCGGCATCGCGGTGGTGATCCTGGCGGGCATTGTCGGCGTCGCGGCGGGTATACTGGTCACAGCGATGAGCCAGATCGTACAGGACCTGCACGGATTGCTGTTCGACGTCCAGCCAGGCGGCCGGCTGTCGGGCATGTTCTCGCTCGCCAATCCGATGCAGGCGGCGGTCCCGGCGATCGGCGGCGTCCTGCTCGGGATATCGGTGGTCTGGCTGAGGATCCGCAAATTCCGCACGCCGGTCGACCCGATCGAGGCCAACGCCCTCTATGGCGGGCGCATGTCGCTGACCGATACCTTCATCATCGTCGTCCAGACGATGATCTCCAGCGGCTTCGGCGCCTCGGTCGGCCTGGAGGCCGGCTATACGCAGGTCGGCTCCGGCGTCGCCTCACGGCTGGCGCGTGCCTTCCGGCTGCGCCGCAACGATGTTCGCATCCTGGTCGGCTGCGGCGCCGCCGGCGCCATCGCGGCGGCCTTCGACGCGCCGCTGACCGGCGCCTTCTATGGTTTCGAACTTGTCATCGGAATCTACTCGGTCGCCAATGTCGCGCCCGTCATGACCGCGGCCATCTCGGCGTCGCTGACTGCCGAGGTTTTCGGCGGCGTCCCGTTCCCGCTCGAGCTTGCAGGGCTGCCGCAGCTCACCGCCAGCCAGTATGTGCCGTTCCTGCTGCTCGGTGTGCTGGGCGGAGCGGCCTCGATCGCCATCATGCAACTGGTGACGCTGATCGAACGCGGTTTCAACAGGCTGTCGGTCGATGCCTCGCTGCGCCCCATCATCGGCGGTGTCCTGGTCGGGCTGCTGGGGCTGATCACGCCGCAGGTCCTGTCCAGCGGCCACGGCGCGCTGCATCGCGAGTTCGCCATGAATTATGGGCTGGCGGTGGTGGCGAGCGTGTTCGTGTTGAAGCTGGCGGCGTCGGCCATCTCGCTGGGCTCGGGCTTTCGCGGCGGACTGTTCTTCGCCTCGCTGTTTCTCGGCGCGCTGCTTGGCAAGGCGTTCGCCGGCGTCATGGCGCTGGTCTCGCCGGCGACCGGCATCGACCCTTCCGTCGCCGCCGTCGTCGGCATGACGTCGCTCGCCGTCGGCGTCGTCGGCGGTCCGCTGACCATGACCTTCCTGGCGCTGGAATCGACCCGCGACCTGACGCTCACCGGCGTGGTGCTGGCGGCCTCGATCATGGCGGCGATCCTGGTGCGCGAGACCTTCGGCTATTCGTTCTCGACCTGGCGCTTCCATCTGCGCGGCGAGACGATCCGCAGCGCCCACGACGTCGGCTGGATGCGCAGCCTTACCGTCGGCTCGATGATGCGCGAGGACATCAAGACCGTCGATGCCTCGACGACGCTGGCCGCCTTCCGCAAGGAGTTCCCGCTGGGTTCGGCCCAGCGCGTGATCGCGGTCGACCCGGGGGATGAGTATGTCGGCGTGCTGATCGTGGCCGAACTGCACAGCGATCCCTCCGGAGGCGAGGTGCCGGTGCGCGATCTTGCCCAGTATAAGGATGCGGTCCTGGTGCCCAGCATGAACGTGCAGGCGGCCGCCGAGACCTTCCAGCGCGCCGGGGCGGAGGAACTGGCCGTGGTCGAGGATTTCGCCGACCACATCGTGCTCGGGCTGCTGACCGAGGGCCATTTGATGCGGCGCTATGCCGAGGAACTCGAAAAGGCGCGCCGGGATCTGTCGGGCGAGGGGTAGGGCGCCCGCGGTCTCCGAACGCGTCAATGCTCGATCGGTCCCTTCGCCGGCACCAGCGCCGTGCCGGCGGTCGTCGGGCGCTCGATCACGCGGCGCACGCGCGGCGGCTCGTCGCCCGAGTGCAGCGCCCGCAAGCGTTCGCCGACCATGGCATCGGCCTGGGTGATACGGCCATTGTGCCTGACATATTCGAGCCAGGTCGGCGTATGGTAGTGCTCGATCCATATCGTGGGATTTTCGAGATCGCGCGCCAACGTCCAGTTGCGGGCCCCGTCACGGCGGCGGATGCGGCCGCGTTCGGCCATGGTGGCAAGGAATTCCGTCTCGTCCTCGTGCCGGATCACATATTCGATCATGATGGCGATCGGACCGCTGCGCGGCTTAAGGTCGAGCGCCAGGTGAGGTTCCTTGAAGCGGTTGAGCGGGTCGAGGTTGAGGATCTGCTGCTGCGGCAGCGGCAGCAGGAGGCCGATGGCGCCGCCGGCCAGCATGGCGACGGCAGCCGCGATCAGTGCTGTCTCGGCGCCATGCGCGTCGGCGACGACACCCCAGATCCAGCTGCCCAGCGCGATGCCGCCGAAGGTGGCGGTCTGGTAGACCGACAGAACCCGACCGACCACCCAACGCGGGGTCGCCATCTGCACCGTGACGTTGAAATGGGACAGCGCGAGCACCCAGCAGGCGCCGCCGATGAGCAGGCCGAGCGAGGTCTGCCAGGCATGCTGGCTGATCGCGGCGTTGAAGGCGCACAGCGCGAACCCGGCGAAGGCGCAGCGAACCATCGTCTCGCTGGAGAGCAGTTGCCGCAGCCGCACGCTGATCAACGCGCCGCCGACGGCGCCGATGCCGAAGGCGCCCAGCATGACGCCGTAGGTGAGCGCGTCGCCCTTGACGACGTCGCGGGCCACCAGCGGCAGCAGCGCCAGCACCGCGCCGGCGCTGAAGCCGAAGGCGGCGCCCCTGACCAGCACCTTGCCGATGTTGGGCGACATGGCGACGTAACGCAGGCCAGCACCCATGGCCGCCCCCAGCGACTCGCGCGGCAAGGTCGAGACCGGCACCTCCCGCTTCCAGCGCGCCATCACCACGATCAGGCCGATATAGCTGATGGCGTTCGCCGCGAAGGCGGCCGCCGCGCCGGCGGCCGCCACGATGATGCCGCCGATCGCCGGGCCGACGCTGCGCGTCAGGTTGAAGCCCATCGAGTTCAACGCGACGGCGGCGGGCACCTTGTCGCGCGGAACCATGTCGCCGACGGAAGCCTGCCAGGACGGGCTGTTGAGCGCCGTGCCGCTGTCGATCAGGAAGGTGAAGGCCAGAAGCGTCCAGGGCGTAAGCAAGTCGTAGTAGGTGAATACGGTCAGCAGCACCGAGACGACCAGCATGAAGGTCTGCGCGACCAGCATCACCTTGCGGCGGTCGAAACTGTCGGCGATGGCGCCGGCCACGAGCGCGAACAGCATGATCGGCAAGGTGGTCGAGGCTTGGACCAGGGCGACCTGATAGGGCGAGGTGGCGATGGTGGTCATCATCCAGGCGGCGCCGACGCCCTGGATCAAGCCGCCGAAATTGGAGACGAGACTCGCGCCCCAGACCGCGCGGAAGATGCCATGCCGGAACGGCGTCAGCGCCGAGACGCTTTCGCTATCCGGCTTTTCGTCAATCATGGGTGGATTCCTGCCACGGCGTGCTGATCCTTGCGGGGATCGGTTTCCCCGCATGATTTGCCGAAACTATGGCATCGCCGCATAAAGGGCGAATGCCGTGCAGGGAAGATCATGGTCCAACAAAGGGATAGCGAAGGGCCACGCTTTCGCCGCCATCGCAAAACCGCTTTGCCACCCTGGCGCCCAGCGTGTCGTTTCACCGCGTCTTGGCGACGGCCGCATGCAATGCTTCGGTCAGATGCCCGGTGGATTGACCGCCGGCATGGAGACGCAGGAAAAGCTCCATTCCCACCAACCGAAGCCGCGAGGCCTGGTCGCGCCTGGCCAGGTCGATGAGGTCCGCTACCGAAGATGCCGGCCACTTCATCGCATCGCGCAGATAGCCGCCATGCAACAGGGTCTCCGTGCCGGCGGTGAAGTTCGCCGATACCTGGAAACCATTCTTCCTGGCCTTAACGTTCTGAAGTGGAATGTGTTTTTCCGCGACCTTCTTCAAGAGCCACTTTCCCTGCCTCTGGCGGTATTTGTGTCGCCGGGGCAGATGGATCGCGAAGTCGATCAGCCGGTTCTCGAGGAACGGCACCCTGAGTTCCACCGAGGCCGCCATGCTCAGCCGGTCATGCCGGTTCAGCAAGTCCTGCAGATGCGAATACATGTCGTGAAGGCAGCATCCGAGGAAGGCGCGGTCGCCAAGCGGCGTGACTGGCTCCAGGCGGTTGAATATTTTTGTCTGAAGGAAATTCAATTCCGGCGAAAGCGCCCTGAGCACGATGTTGCGATCCCAGGCATGGCCACCTGCGATCGATGTGCGGAAGGGGGCATGACGCTGGCGCTCGAATTTTCGGGTCAGGTTGCGCTTCGAAACAAACAGCCGTCTCGGCCAGGACCAGGCCCGCCACACTTTCAGGCTGGCTTCCTGCCAGTCGTAGCCGCCAAACAGTTCGTCGGCGCCTTCACCGGTCAACAGCACCTTGATGCCGTCGGCCCGGCACTGCTCGGCGAGCGCGAGCAGGCAGACATGGCTTGCATGCCAACCATCGCTTTCCAAATGCCAGATGGTCTTCGGCCAGAGGTCGAGGAACCGGTCCTTGTCGACCGGCACCCTGTTCAGCGGCACGTGGGCGTGGCTGGCGGTGCGCTGGGCGTCATTAGCCTCGCTGTGGCCAATGCCGGGATCGACGACATAGGCTGTCATCTCCGGCCTGAACCGTTTGGCGAGCGTGGTGACGAGGCCGGAATCGACGCCGCCGCTGCAGGCGGCGGCAAGGCTGGTATCGGCGATGCAATGGAGCCCGACGCTGTCCTCGATCAGCGTTTCCAGCGTCGCCATGTGGTCGGCGTCGCTGGCCGTGTCGCTGACGATGCGGGCGGCGTCGAGCACATCGAGGACATGCCAGAAACAGCGCTTCTCAATGCCGGCATCGCTGATCTTCCACAGGCCCGCCGGCGGCAGCCGCTCCATGCCCTGGAACAGGCTGGAGCAGGAGTCACGGCTCTGCCAGGCCAGGCGCAAGGTGATCTCGCGCGCATCGACGCTCCGCGCGACGCCGTCGCAGGCGAGGATCGCCTTGTCCTCGGAGGCGAACAGGATCCGATCACCCATCTCGGCCACCGACATCGGCTTGATGCCGAGACGGTCGCGCGCGAGCCACAGGGCGCCGGCACGGGCGTCGAAATAGGCGATGGCGAACATGCCGTCGAACATCGGGATGGCCTTGTCCGGGCCCCAGTGGTGCAGTGCTTCGAGAACCACCTCGGTATCCGAGACCGTCCGGAACCGTCGGCCTTCGGCTTCCAGCGCGTCCCGCAGCGAGCGATAATTGTAGACCTCGCCATTGTAGACCAGCACGCCTTGGCCACAGGCGGTGAGCATCGGCTCGCGCGCCTGCGCGGACAGATCGATGATCGAGAGCCGCCGGTGACCGAGCGCCAGCCGGCTGTCGTTCCAGCTGGCGTGGTCGTCGGGCCCGCGATGGGCCAGCGCCTGCATCATACGGGCGACGTCGGCGATGTCGCCGCCGCTGATCGGATCGCGCTTGCGCCAGACGCCGGCTATGCCGCACATGGCGTGCCGGCCGGTCCGGCGTGGTCCAGAAATCCGTGAGACATCATCGAGACAACACCGCTATGCCCGCCTGGTAATTCGCCGGATCATGGAGCGGCACTCTAGCCGCAACGCGGCCGCCCGCAAGCTGCATTCCATCCGGGCCGAGACTGGACGGAAGGCCGTCGCACAGCTTTGCCGGCCTTGCTCAGAAGCCGTTCTGGATACGCTCGAAGATGACATTGGTGAAGGCCGATATCTGGCCGCCGATGAAGGGACCCGTAAGCGCCACCACCAGCATGATGGCGACGATCTTGGGCACGAAAGTCAAGGTGATTTCCTGGACCTGCGTCAATGCCTGGAGCAAGGCGATGCCGATGCCGACCGCCATGGCGACCAGCACCACCGGAGCGGACGCGGTCAGCACCGTCCACACCGCGTACTGGACGATGTCGAGAGCGTCGGCCTCATTCATGTGGGCGGTTGGCCTAGCTCGCCGGCTTGATCGACACGCCCGCGCCGACGGGGACCGTGGTGCCATCCTGCAGCACAGCGATCAGTCCGTTGCTGCCAAGCGTGACCGACGCCACCGTGCCCGTGATCTTGCCATCAGCCGAGGTAATGTTGCGGCCTATGAGAGCGTCGGCCTGCGACAATGCCGAAGACTGCATGATCTGGTCGAGCTTGGTGTTGGTCTGCACCGATTGCTCGACCTGCGAGAAGGTGGCGAGCTGGGCGACGTACTGCGTCGAATCCATCGGCTTGGTCGGATCCTGGTTCTTCATCTCGGCGATCAGAAGTTTCAGGAACGAATTGTAGTCGACCGCGGTCTTGGCGGTCTGCGTGGTGGTCTGGTTGGTGCCAGCCGGTATCGTCGTCGTCATGTCCACGGTCATCAGTATCGTGCTCCCACGGCCAGCGGGCGCGCGGCGCCCGGAACTTCGTCATTGCCGCCAAGCGCGCGGCGCTCGAGAGGGTAAAGCGCGCGGATCGCCTTCAGGGCCTCGTAGATGTGATCCTCGCCGACCATGCGGTCGATCTGTTTCAGCGCGCCGCCGATCTCGGCGTCCTCGAAACTTGCAATCAGCAGCGGTAGCGAGCGGCGGAACATCTCGCGCGCTTCATCGGCGCCGGCAGGGTTCATCAGCATGACCTGGACGATGAAATAGAGCTGCCGCAATGGCGTCGACGCTTCGTCGGCCTGGATGACATGGTTCTCGAGCAGGAATTGCACGTCGTTCATCAGCTCGACAGTGACCTTACGATCAACGCGGATGACCGCGCCGTTGATGTAGATCTTCTCGTTGGGCTTCAGCGATATCTTCAGCGTGTTGGTCATTGAATGCCGTCGCGGATGATCTGGGATACTTCGATCAGCCCCTCGAAATTGTCGGTGCGGCCCTGGCGGATGTCCTCGGCCTCGCGCAGCAGCCACAGGCCGATGGAAATCAGGTTGGCACGCAATTCCTTGGGCAGCGCATTGTCGCTGGAGCCAAGATCCTCGACGAAGACCGTCCAGACGCGGTTGGTGAAATGCAGTGCTTCCACGGCCTCCATCGAATCCTGCCCGGCCGCCGCGGCGGCCGACAGCATGTCGATCGAGCGCGTCAGGAGCTCGCGCTCACGGTCCTTGGCGTCCGTGACGGAGGTGCTTTGGACGTCGGCATAGGAGAATTGGTACATCGTTGGCTCTACCGTTCCGGTTCAGAGTGCTTTCAGGTCAGGTAATTCAACAGGCTGAGCTGCTGCAGGCGCGCCGTCAGAGCGAAGGACGTCTCGATATGCTGCGTCAGATCGGCGACGCGGGTCGCGGCTTCCGCCGGATCCACGGCCTCTAGATCGAGGATGTGGCGCTCGAACAGGTCGACCTGCGTCTTCATGCGGTCGTTGGCGTCGGAGACGCGCTTCTGGACGATGCCGGTTTCGGATTGGACTTGGCTGATGCCGCTCAGCGCCTCGCCGACCAGCAATTGTGAACGGCTGACGATCGTGTCTTTCGCCGCCTGGCTTATGTTGGTGGACATCAGGCTCGAAACCATTGCCGCCGCCATCGCGAGTTTCTTGATACCATCGCTGTTGGCGCTGGTCGAGGTCGCGGTGGTTTCGTTGAGCGCGATGCGGCTGACGATCTGCTGGTCGGTCGCGTTCGACATGTTGGCCTGCCAGCCCGCGCCGAGGAACTGCGGCGTGACATCGTTGGTGATGAAGTCGTCCATCTGGGCGGCGGTGATGTTGGCCGCGGCCGGGTCGGCTGGCGTGAAGCCGAATTTGGCGACGAAGGAAGCGTCGAAGGCGGCCTTGGCCGGGGAGCCGGCCGCCGTGAAATCGTTGATCGGCTTGACGTCGGTGTTGGTGCCGGCGAACAGATATTCGCCGTTGACGCTCGTGTTGAGGATCGAGGCAAGCTGCTGGATCGCGGTCTGGCCGGTCGATTGGGTCAGGCTGTCGGAGTTGTCACCAGACGATGCGGTTGTGAGGCTGGACAGGAAAGTCTGCGCGACATTGGAGAGCTGGCCGAGCGAGGTCTGGGTCGATGAAAGCCGGGCGGCGACCAGCCCGTTGGAATCGATGACCACGTTCAGCCGGTCGAGATCACGCGAGAAGGTGACCGACTGGGCCGTGCGGCCGCCCAGTGCCAGGCCGACATCGGCGACCTTGCCGGTCGAGGATTCCTTGGTGGCTTTGACGAGGTCCGCCTGCATGCGCATCTGCTGGTAGCGCATGGCGTTGGTAAGGGCGGCCGAGGAAACTGAGGTCATGGATTATCCCACCGCGTTCAACAGGGCCGTCATCATATCGTCAACGGTCTTCATCATCCGGGCCGATGCCTGGTATGTGTGTTCGAGATCGAGCATCAGCGACATTTCCTGATCGACATTGACGCCGGTGGCATTGGACAGCGCCTCGGCGCTGCGCTGCGCCAGCGCTTCCTTGGCGTCCGACGCGGTCGACGCCTGCTGGCGCATGGCCTGGAGCCAGCCGATGGAATTGGCGGCATAGTCGGAAACGCTGGACGTCGCCGAAATCCCGGCGGCGGAATCGAACGTCATTGGCTGGTCGAGTCGGTCGCCATAGGCAACCAGAAGGCTGGAATAGGATGCCCCGCCACCGGTGTTAGCGATATAGGCGACACCGTTGGCGCCGCCGTCGCGCAGCAATGTCGGATTGCCGCCAACGCTGGGGTCCATCGCCGCGTTGATACTGATCGAACCGGCAAGGCCGTTGACCAGCGTGCCCGCGGCCGGAACGGCCGGCGCGCCGGACCATGTGAACAGGCCGGCGGCGTTGGGCAGCGAAGGCGCGGTCTCGGCAAAGGCCGTGATCAGGCCGCGCGCGGTCTCGTCGAGTTGGCCCTGCATGGTCGAGGCGACGCCGTCGCGCAGTTGCAGCAGGCCGGCAAGCTTGCCGCTGGCGCTGGTGTTGCCGCCGGCACCCGCCGAGACGGGCACGTTGTCGATGTAGACGGTGTTGCCGGCCGCGCCGGCGGCATAGCCGGCCGACGGCGTGAAGCTCACCGTGCGCGGGATTGTCTCGAACAATGTGGTGCCGTCACCCGTGGTGATGACCATGTCATTGTCACCGCGCGTGAAAGTCGAGATCGGAACATAGTCGGCGATTTTCTTCAGCAGCGCGTCGCGTTGATCGAGCGCGTCGGAAACATCCGTGCCTGAACGGGTTCCGGACATGACGGCCTGGTTGGCATCCTGGAACTGGCCGAGCAGTGAGTTCAGGTCCTTGACCGCGGTGTCGATCTGACCGTCGGTCTGGGTGCGGAAAGCCTGAATGGCCTGGGAGCCTTCGTTCAGGGAGCGCACGACCTGTCTGGCTGCGTCGATGACGGTGGAGCCGAGATTCTGGTTGGACGGCGAGGTGGCGTAGAGCTGCAGCTGCTGCTGCAGATTGGCGATGGCGGTCGAGGGCGAAGACGCATTGTCGACGCCATTGACCGCGACGTCCAGCTGATCCATGCCGCTGAAGAGCGCGTTTTGGCCGCTATAGGCCGACAACGCGCCGAGGTTCTGGCGAAACAGCAGGTCGTTGGTCACGCGCTGGATATCGACCACCCGGGCGCCCGGCGTCGTACTGGAGACGACGGCGATGCGGCGCGCATAGTCCGGATTGGAGGCGTCCGAGACGTTGCGCGTGACAACGCTTGTCTGCCGCGAGGTGGCCAGAAGCGCCGATTGGGCGATACTCAATGCGGAGGAAAGCGACATGCTGGTCTTTCACGGGCGAAGCCCGGTTTATCTCTTCAGGTTGACAAGGACGTCCATCAGGTCGGAACCGGTCTGGAAGACTTTCGAATTGGCGGTGTAGCTGCGCTGTGCCGCGATCATGTCGGTCAATTCCTCGGCGATATCGACGTTGGAATTTTCGAGCGCTCCCGAGATGATCGAACCGGCCTTGCCTTCATTGGCAAAGCCGACACGGATCGCACCGGAATCGGTGCCTTGCGCGTAGACGTTGCCGGGCAGCGCCTTGAGCTGGTCGGGGCTCTGCACGTCGGCCAGCGGAATCTTGTAGAGCGGCTTGGAGGTGCCGTCCTTGTACTGGGCGTAGATCGTGCCATCCTTGCTGATCTGGATCTTGTCGATGGTGCTCGGCGCATTGCCGTTAACCTGAGCGTCGGAAACGGTAAATCCGGTCCCGAGCTGGGTCAGCTTCGACAGGTCGAGATCGAGGCTGGCGCCGCCCGGCACGGTGAATGTGACGCCGGTGGGGGTGCCGCTGAGCTTGCCGGTGGTGGTGTCGAAGGTCAGGTTGGCCGAGCCGAGCGCGCCGCCGGCAGCATAGGGGAAACCAGTTCCAGGCGTTGCCTTCGACTGATCGAAGACTGCTACCTCCCAGGTGCCGGCACCGGTATTGGTGAAATAGACGTCGAGCAGCTTCTTGTTGCCGAGGTTGTCATAGGCGACCATCGACGTTTTCTGAGTGTACTGTGCGGTGGCGGCGTTGGCACTGGGCAGGTTGGCGGCGAAGACCGGTGTCGCACCCGCCGGCAGATTGCCGCTGAAAGTACCCGCGGTGCTCGGGGTTGCGGTCAATCCCTGGTCGGAGATGACAACCGGCTCCAGACCTTCGAAGCCGTTCACCGTCGCTGCCGGCGTGCCGTTGGCGTAGCTGTAGGCCATCAACTGGAAGCCCGCGGCATTGACCAGCCTGCCTTGCGCGTCGGGAACGAAGGCGCCGGCGCGGGTCAGGAAAGGCGTGCCGCTCGGATCCTGGACGACAAAGAAGCCGTCGCCGCTGACGGCAAGGTCGGAAACCGAGGTCGTGTATTGCAGCACGCCCGGATCGCTGACCGCCTGGCGGATCGTCGTGGTGACGCCGCCGGAGTTATAGGCACCGCCGGTCGACGGCATGATCAGGGTTGAGAACTCGGCCGAGGACCGCTTGTAGCCGGTGGTGTCGGAGTTCGCGATGTTGTCGGCGGTTGTCGACAGGCGGTTGGCCTGGGCGTTCATGCCGGAAACGCCGGTCCGCATCATTCCGTAGAGGCTCATCGAGATGTCTCCGCAATATCCATGCCACTGGCTTCGAGGCTACGCGTCCTGTCTTGCGCGAGGCTGGCGCGGGACCGCATCAGAACACGAGCCGGTAGCCGAGGAAGCGCTTGGAATCGATCGGGTCGGTCCCCAGCTTCTCGCGCAGCTTCTTGCGCAGTTTGCTGATGTGGCTTTCCACCACGTTCTCCTCGACCTCCTCGTCGAAGATCCCGTAGATGGCGTTGAACACCTGGGTCTTGGTGACGCGGCGGCCGCGGTTGCTCGCCAGATACTCCAGGATACGGCGTTCGCGGCGCGGCAAGGGCAGCGGCTGGCCGTCGATTTCGGGATCGCGGCCGTCCATGAAGATGCGCATGGCGCCGATCTCGGTATAGGCGACGTCCTCGCTGGCGCGGCGGCGGATGGCGGTGATGCGGGCCAGGATTTCTCGGATGTGCACTGGCTTGCGAATGACGTCGTCAACGCCGCTCTCGAACAACCGCAGCGTGTTTTCCAGCGAATGCTGCTCGCTGAGCGCAATGACCGGAGCTCCGGTACGGTCGCGGATCTGGCGTGGCGAGATCGCGCCGTCACGACAGTCGCCGATCAGGAAGGCTCGCACCGACCGCAGATCGGTATCGGCGGCCGAGTTGACCCACTCGCCGAATTCGCCCGGAGCGAAACCGGCGCAGGCGATCCCCTCGCGGTCGAAAAGTGAATTATAGCCCGCTGTTACGAGCTCTCGCTCATCAACGATAACGATCATCGGCCCCGCCTTCCGAATCAGCTCATCTGCCCCGTGGGGAAAGGCGTAACCGCTGGCGGGAATCCTGAACAACCGTCATTTCTTGTAACTAGTTTCTTGGGAGTCTGGAATCGTGTCGGTTGCATTAGCGTGCAGCCAGATATGCTTGCGGGTCCAAGTCTTGACCAAGTCGTGCCGGCAGCTTCGCAGCCAGGGGATTGATGTATTAGAAGCAGAAAATGCGCTTACGGGTTGCAGAAGGTACGAGCGTTCGTCGTCCATTTGCCAAAGCCGGTGGCGACCATGTTGGCGATGACCCTGCAGACATAGACCTTCTGCGCCGGATCGTTGTCGGGACCGGCATGATAGCGGGCGACGGCCATAGACCAGGTCTCGTGGCGGGCATGGAGGCTGGCCAGGAAGCGCGCGGCATAGTCGACATTCTGGCGTGGGTCGAGCATGTCCTCGACGCTGCGGAAATGCGAGGCGTGGTAGTGATGGTTGATCTGCATGCAGCCGAGATCGATCAGCGTCTTGCCCTCGCGCTGGGCGTTGGCGAAGGCGGCAAGCGCTTCGGTCCGGCTTCTCGGGAAGACTGCTTTTCCCTCTATATTCAAGGCGTTAGGTTGGAGGCTGCCCTTGTTGCCGGTTTCCGTCAACCCGACGGCGTAGAGGATGCCGGCGGGCACGCCATAACGGTCGGCGGCACGCAAGATCTCGGGCTCGCAAGGATTGGTGGCGGCGCCGGCCTTGCTGGCGAGGCTAGATAAATATATCGCCGCCAGCGCGCTCGCGAGAAGGCGAAGCGGCGCGGCCGTGTGCTTGCGCGTCATCATGGCTACCCCTTGCGGATTGCTGACCGGACTGCTGGCCGCCGGCTCCACCATTGCCGCCGCCGGGATTTCCGGGCTGGAAGGATGACGGATCGCGGCCGGGCGCCGCGCTCAGGGACGCCGCGGTTTCCGGGCGGGTTGTAGAGAGGACTGCTATCGAGGGTTGCATGATGGTCACCTTATCAACCTCGAAGCCCAGCCCGCGCAGCGACTTGACGATCGCCTCGCTGTCGCTCGAAAGCCGGCGATAGGCATCGTGTGTTTCGGGCTTCAACTCAATCGACAGTTGTTCTCCGGAGAGCCGCAGATGGGCTGTGACCATGCCCAGTTCGGCCGGGTGAAGTTCGATCTTCAACACATGTGTCGGAACGGCAACAGAGCCCGTCAGTTGAGCGCTCGCGGAAGCCGTCGAGAGCGCCTGGCCCGGGCCGCCATCGGCTGAAATCGCGCCGATCACGTTGAGGGCCGCCTGGCTCATCGGTGCCTGCGGCGGCGCGGGGAAGCTGCGCTCGGAAACGACGTCGACGCGTGTCGCCCCCGACAACTGTTTTCCTGGCTCGGATCGCAATGAGGACTGAAGGTCGGCGATGGATTTCAAGTGCGGCGCGGCCTGTTTCGTCTCCACGCCCGGCACCTCCGCTGGCGCCGTCTCGGGCAGCGGGCCGGCCGCGATCATGCTGTCCTGTCTTGGCGCGCTTGCGGCATCGCGGACGAGCTTGCCGTCGAGCCTGGTCAACGGCCCGTCGACGAGCGATACGCGTTCGGATTTGGACATGGATTCGAGATCGCCAAGCCCGGCGGCGGATTTCTGCCGATCCGGCGGAAGCTGTCCATCGATAGCGGCGTCCTGTCCTGTTCCAACCGCGCTCGGGTCGGCCGATTTGGCCGATGTCGAGAAATGGCGCAGGTCATGAAACGCTATCAGCAGGGGCAGATGCTCGTCGAGCGGCGTCGCGCCGGTGTCGGTTGCCGACGCATCGGCATCGGCATCCTTTTCCGTCGCGGCGTCCTTGCCGTCCTTCGTGTATTTCGCGGCCTGCGATCCGCTCGGCCTTGCCTTGGCGGTAGGCATCGGCTCGTCCTCGCCCGCCTTTGCCGCAAGTTCCGCGGCAAGCCTGTTCCAACGCGGATCGCGCGAGCTTGCCTCGGACGGTGGCTGCTTTTCCGAATGGGCCGGACTTGCGTTGCCATGCACCATCTTGCCGAATCCGGAATCGTCCTTCTTTGCGGACGCGGCCGGCTGCTCGGCCGTGCGCGCGGCGGTAAATCCTGGCTGGGCCGGGCCGAGGCTGGGGGTCATTTTGGGGCGGCTCCAAGCATCTGGTCGATCAGGTCGAGCTGTCGACGGGTTTTCGTCATGGCGGCGTCGGTCGGGTCGGCCGTGTCGGTGCTTGCCGCAGCCGCCGGCGCCGATGCGGGCAGGACGGTTGCCGCCTCGGTTGCGGGTGCCGATGCGCTCGGCGTTGCCGCTGCCGCGTCCAGGGATGGCGCAGCCGCCGGCTGTTCGGAAACGGCACCCTCCACGGGCGGCAAGCCGGCGGCATCGGTGGTCGACGCGGCGGCAGTCTCGGGTTCGGGCGATGGCATGGCCGGGGCGAGCGCCGGACTCGGGGTCGGAAGGGAAGCGGGTGGCGCCACCACTTCGCCGGCGATGGCCTGGGCCGCGTCGAGCAAGGCGCGATCGCCGTTCGACAATTTGCCGCGGTCGATCTTGCCCAGTTTGGCGCGGACGTCCTCGATCGTGTCGGAGGTCACGGTGGACAGGCTGGAATAGAGCAGGGCGCGCGGATCGCCCTGATTGGTGTTGCCGTCGCGGCCCTGTTCGGCCCGAGCCGCGGCGAAGGCCGACAAGTCGCTCATGCCGTCGATCGCGGCACGGCGAGCGATGCGCAGATAGATCACCTTCTCACGCTCGGCATCCATCATCGAGGTGATGTCCGCCAGCTTGTCCTGGCTGATCGACATGTGCAGCGCGATGACGCCGGAGACAAAGGAGTCGGCGAACTGGCTGGCGTAAGGCGAATAGAGGTAGCGCTCGACATATTGGGTGGAGACCCGCGCGAACCGTGCCGCGTCGCCTTGCGTGACGGCGATGCCGACCGAGCGCCGTAGCGCCGCTTCCTCGACCAGCGTGCCGGGGCTGAGCAGCTTGGCTTCATCGAGCAATGTGAGCGCGGCCGCCGGCTGGTCCGTGGCAAGCAGCGACCCTTTGACCAGAGCGAGGAATGCGCCGAGATCGCCGGGCAGAGTCATCGGGTCGATCGGCTTCAAGGCTTCGATCGCCTCGCCGGGCCGGCCGTTCAGATAGTCGATCACACCCTTGGCGATGGCAAGGTTCCGTGGGTCGGAGGCGGCCCGCGACACGGCCGCCTCGACGGTCACCGGATTGCCGCCGCTCATGCCGTAGACGAGGAGCGCGCGAAAATTCCTGGCATCCTTGAAATCCTCCGCGTCCGCCGCGCGCAGCCGCGCATCGGTCATCTCGAGCAGCTTGGCCTGCATCGGCATCGCGGCATGATCGCCGGCCGCGATACGGTCCTGGACGAGCTGCAACGAGCGTACCAGCTGATAAGGCTGCAGCGTGTCCTGGGCGAGGCCCGCCGACGGACAAGCCGTGGCCAGCAGCAACAGGCCCATCAGGCGGCTGGTGAGCGCCGCCCGCTTCATCCGCCGGTCGCCATCAGGATCTCGATGCGGCGGTTGGCCGCCGACAGCGGATCAGCGGCATCCTTGGGCTGGCGATCCGCGAAGCCGGCAACCTCGGTGATGCGGCGTTCATCGACGCCGCCACGCACGAGCATGTAATAGGCGGAGTGTGCGCGCGCCGTCGACAGCCGCCAATTGTCGTAGCTGGCACTGCGGAAGGGACGCGCATCGGTGTGGCCGTTGATGCTGATGGTGCCTTTCTGGCTGTTGACGATCCGGCCGATCTTTTCCATCGCCAGTACCAGCTCGCGGCTCGGCACCGCCGAGCCGACCTCGAACATGCCGAAGTCGAGCTGATCGGTGATGGAGATGACGACACCCTTGTCGGTGGCTTCGACCGAGACACCATCATGCAGCTTGTCGCCGGGCTTGAAGGCATCGGCGAGCTGCTGCTTGACGTTGGCGGCCGCCTTCAGCGCGGCGGCGGTCGGAGCCTTGTCCGTCGCCTCCGATTTCGCGGCCTCCTGTTTCGCGGCGTCCGTGCTCGCCTTGGCCACATCCGCGGCTTTGCCGTCTGCGGCCTTGGTGTTGCCCGCCTTGTGATCGCCAGCCTTGCCGTTGTCGGCCGTGACCATAGTCGTGGCGGCGTCCTTGACCTCTCCTGCCAAGGGCTCGAGCGGTGCATCCTTGACGGGCGGCGCCGGCGGCACGGCCTTGACCTTGGCGGCCTCAGTCTCGGCCTGCTTGTCGCCGGGCTTCAGCGGGTCGCCCTCGATGCTGGGACGCTGGGCGCTCGCCTCGGCGCCGGGCGCGGCGACCTGCTGCGACCAGAAGTCCGGTTCGAAGGGATCGCGGTAGGAAGCGCCGCCGGAGGCGCCGGTCGCCGGGCCGGAATTTTGCGCGCCGCCATCGCCCTTCTGGCTGACATTCTGCATGACGCCGGTATCAGTGGCGATCTCCGAGAGAACCGCATAGGGGTCGGCGAACAGATGCTCGTCGGACTGTAGCGACTGTTGCGGCTCCTGCTTGTCCTGTTTGCGGTTGGATGAACCGGCCGCGCCAATGCCGTCCTGTCCCGCCTTGGTTGTCGCTTCCTGCGCGTCGTCGGCCGTCAGCCCGGCCGTGCGCGGTCCATTGCCGAGATCCTTGAGGCCCTTGCGGCTCGACTCGCGGTCGACCAGCTTGACGGGGTTGAAGTAGCTGGCGACGGCCGTCTTGGTCTGTTCGTTGGCGGCATTGATCAGCCACATGACAAGGAAGAAGCACATCATCGCGGTCATGAAGTCGGCGAAGGCGATCTTCCAGACGCCGCCGTGATGACCCTCGTCGTGGTCGTCATGGCCGCGCCGCACGATGATGATCTCGTGCCTGCCATGATCGGCTTCGGCGACGCTCATGACAGGACCTCGGACAGGGTTGCCGACCATTCGGCCATGCGCGTCTCGAACACGGCCTCGTCAATGGTTACGGTCAGGTCGAAGCCGGGCGTCTCGATGAAGTCGAGGTTTGCGGCGCGGGACCCAAGCGAGGCCCTCAGCGTTTCGAACAAAGAGAGCGGCCCGCGGACGGCGATACGCACCGCCTCGCCATCTCCCACCGCTTCGCGGATCGCGCTGGCGAGCGCTTCAAGCGAGCGCTTACGCAGCTCCTCGCTGACAACGCCGCCGATGATGCGGGCGACGGTGGCGGCGACAAGATCCGTCACGCGCGCCTCCATGGCGTCGATGCACGACGAGACCGCCTTGCCGACATCGCCGCCAAAACTGTCGAGAAAAGCCTTCGCTTCCTCGGCGTTTGCCTGGCGTTCCATTTCCAGCGCCGCTTCATGGGCGGCGGCAAGCCGTTCGCCAAGTGCTGCCTCCGCCTGGGCGACCGCTTCGGCGATCAGCGTGCCGATATCGGCCGGCGGTGCCGCCGCCTCGGGCTTTTGCTCGGCGGGCTGCGGCTGGCTGGCACGTTGCGCGCGCGTGCCGAAATCCGGGAGAAGATCGAAGAGGGCTACGGAAGGCATGGTCTACGCCGCGACTTCCTGGGCCGCCCATTTGCGCAGGATCTGCGCGGTGCGTTCCTCGTTGATGTCGACCATGCGGGCAAGCCGTTCCTGCGGCGCCGGCCTGATCTTCTGCCGCAAATCGTCGAGCGGTGTGGCGCCGGCTCGCGTGCCGGGCAAGGCGCCGATGGCGGCGCCCGCATCGGCGGAGGCGGCTGCCTCCGGCGTGGGCAACGATCGCTGCACTTCATCGAAATTGGGGCCTGCCAAGGCGGGCGTCGCCTTGGCCGTCAGCGCGGCCGCCATCGGCCGCAAGCCGAAGAAGGCGACCAGGAACACCACGACGATGAAGGCGCCGGCATTGATCAGCGTGCCGGCATGCTGGCCGATGGAATCCAGCATTCCGGCCTGCGGGATCGCCTCTCCGTCCAGCCCGTCGATGAACTCCACCGCCGAGACGTCGATGACGTCGCCGCGCTTGTCGTCGAAGCCCGTGGCGGAGCTCACCATTTTCTGGATTTCGGCGACGCGTTTGGCGATCTGTTCGGGCGTCGCATCCTTGCCCAGGATCGTCTTCAGCCGGTCCTGGTTGACGACAACGGCGATCGACATCTTGGTGACGGTATAGCCGTTGGAGACAGTGGCGATCTTCTTGGAGTTGATCTCGTAATTGGTGATCTCCTCCTTGCGGTCGTTCGCCGAGGAAGTCTGCGGACCTTCGGTGCTGGTCGCCTGGGTCTCCGGCAGGTTCTGTTCGACGCTGGCCGGGGTGGAGGCCTGTTTCTGGTTGCTGTTCTCGTTGGCGCGCACCGACTGCACCGAGCGTTCGACGCGGGACTCCGGATCGAAGATCGTCTCCTCGGTCTGGCGGGTGTCGGTGTTGACGTCGGCCTTGACGCTGGCGCGGAAATTGTCGGGTCCGAGATAGGGCGTCAGCGCGCGGCGGATGTTGTCGCCGATCTGCGCCTCCACGGTCTGCTCGACGCCGAGCGTGCGGGCGGCGCTGGTGTTGGAGGGGTCGTCGCCGGCGGCCAGAAGGTTGCCGTTGGAATCGAGCACCGTCACCTTGTCGGCCGACAGGCCGGGGACGGCGGCGGCGACGAGGTGGCGGATCGACATTGCGCTCTTCTCCGCGTCGATGCCGGCATAGCGGATGACGACCGAGGCGGAGGGCTGCTGTTCGTCGCGGCGGAAATTGGCGCGCTCGGACATGACGATGTGGACACGTGCCGCCTTGATGCCTGATATGGACTGGATGGTGCGGGCGATCTCGCCCTCGAGCGCGCGCACCCGGGTGATCTGCTGCATAAAGGAGGTGAGACCCATCGCGCCGACATTGTCGAACAGTTCGTAGCCGGCATTGGCGCTGGTCGGCAGGCCCTTTTCGGCAAGCAGCATGCGCGCCTGCGCCGTGGTGCCTGCCGGCACCAGCACGGACGTTCCGTCGGCGCCGACGTCGAAGCCGATACCGGCCTCGCCCAGCACAAGGCCGATCTGGTTCACGTCGGAGCGGTCGAGCCCGACATAGAGCGTGTCGTAGGCCGGACGGTTGAGGTAGACCGAGGCAATGCCGATGACGCCCATCACCAGGACAGCGATGCCCGCCAGCATGGCCAGGCGCCTGACGCCAAAGCCGCGAAGATTCGAGATGATGCTCTGGATCTGTTCCGGCACGGTTGAGCGACTCCCAGCATGACTTGTCCGCCGGAACACTAGCCCTCGAAGCTTGTGCGAAAATGAAATCGGGCCGCGCTTGCGGCGCGGCCCGGAATTGCAAGTAGAACTATCCGTCAGCTAGGCCGGACTAGCCGTTCTTGAACAGCGACAGGATCGACTGCGAGGAGCTGTTGGCGATCGACAGTGACTGGATGCCGAGCTGCTGCTGAACCTGCAGCGCCTGGAGGCGGGTCGATTCCTTGTTCATGTCGGCATCGACGAGCTGGCCGACGCCGCGGTCGATGGAGTCCATCAGGCTCTGCGTGAAGGTCTTCTGCAGATCGATGCTGCTTTTGGCCGAACCGAGGATTGTGGCGGAGTCGGTCAGCTGGCTCATGACCTTGTCGATCTTGCCGACCATCTGGGTGATGATGTCGTCGGTCACGCCGGCCGCCGTGATGTCGAGATTGAAGGCCGAGACGTTGTCGATCTTGGTGGCGGTGCTCGCCGCGGCAGCGGTCTGGCCGGCGGTGTTGGCGGCGATGTCCGTGGCGCCGCCGGCGAGTGCTGTCGAATAGGCGTTGTCGTACAGGCTCTGGGCGGCGGCCGTGGAGTAGACCGAGGTCTGACGGTCGAGCGTGCCCTGGTTCTTGACGGCGGTGGAGAGACCGGAATCGAACAGCTTGGTGCTCTCGACATTGATGTCGATCGTGCCGAGCGAGATGGCGCCAGACGAGGAGCGATTGAACGATGAGACGATCTTGGCGTCGGCCTGGACGCCATCGTTGGCAGCGCTGACCTGGGTTGATGTCACAGAGAGGTAATTCGAACCCGAAAAGGTCGCGGCATCGGCAAATGACTTCATCTGCGCCTGAAGGGCCGTGATCTCGGTCTGCGTCTTCGCCTTGTTGGCAGCAGTCTGGCCAATGGTCGAAAGCAGCTTGGTCTTGATCTTGCCGATCGTATCCAGCGCATTGTTCATGCCGGTGTAGGCGGTGTCGACCTTCGAGGCGCCGAGGCCGAGCGCGTCCTGCACCGTCGAGAGGGCCTGGTTGTCGGAGCGCATCGTCGTGGCGATCGACCAGTAGGCGGCGTTGTCGGAGGCCTCGGAGACCCTGTAGCCCGTCGAGATTCGGGATTGCGTCTGCTCGAGCGATTTGTTGGTGGCGTTAAGGCTTTGAAGTGCGGTCAACGCAGCCGCGTTCGTCATGATGCTCGCCAAGAAACTCACTCCTTTTTCAGGCCGGTCTTTCTCAAAAACCGGCGTTGCCCTCGCGAGCCGCTCGACCCGCCCGTGGATTGCCGCCGCCCGATGGCCGATTCGGCAAACCGTTGTAAGTCATTGGTTAACCATGACTAGCGCGTTATGGTTAACGGCTTGTTAAAAGCCAGCTTTCGAGGGTTAAGAAACGAGGGTTGCGCGGGGCTGGAGCAAACGCAAAACGGGCCGCGCTTTTGGCGCGGCCCGTTTGCCTGATGTAACCGGTCGAAAGGGATCAGCCGCGGAAGAGCGACAGGATCGACTGCGACGAGCCGTTGGCGATCGACAGTGCCTGGACGCCGAGCTGCTGCTGAACCTGCAGGGCCTGGAGGCGGGTCGATTCCTTGTTCATGTCGGCGTCGACGAGCTGGCCGACACCGCGATCGATGGAGTCCATCAGGCTCGAGGTGAAGGTCTTCTGCAGGTCGATCGAGCTCTTGGCGGCGCCGAGCTTGGTCGCGGCGTTGGTCATGCCCTTCAGCGCGGCGTCGACGACGTTCATCATCGCCTGGATCTGGGTATCGCTCGCCGCCGTGGTGCCCGAGAAGATCTTCAGGCTGGCGACCGAATAGGTGTCGGTAGCCGCCGCGGCGGCGCCCAGGGTCGGGTTAGAGGCCGTCGTCACGACGCTGCCGTCGGTGCCGAGACGGTCGGCGTCGAGGATACCCTTGGAAACGCCCGCAGCGCTGCCGGCTTCATACAGCTTGATGCTTTCCACGTTGACGTCGATCGTCGAGATCGAAACCGCGCCGGTGGCGCTGCGGTTGAAGGCCGAAACGATCTTGACGTCGGCCGCGGTCGTGGCGGTCGCGCCGCTGTTGACCGACAGCATGTTGGTGCCGGAGAAGGTGGCGCCGTCGGCATAGGCCTTCAACTGCTTCTGAAGAGCGGCGATTTCGACCTGGGTCTTTTCCTTGGAGGCGTCCGTCTGGCCGTAGGATGCGGTCAGCTTCTGCTGGATCTGGTTGATGGTCGTGATCGCGCTGTCCATGCCGGTGTAGGCGGTGTCGACCTTCGAGGCGCCGAGGCCGAGCGCGTCCGAAACGGTGGACATGGCCGAGTTGTCGGAACGCATCGTGGTGGCGATCGACCAGTAGGCGGCGTTGTCCGAAGCCTGGGAGACGCGGTAACCCGTCGAGATGCGGGCCTGGGTGGTGTCGAGGTTTTTCTGGGTGGCGTTCAAGCTCTGCAGTGCGGTCAACGCCGAAGCGTTGGTCATGATACTGGCCATGGCTACTCGTACCTTGTTTTACAGGGTGTTTTTTGCATACCGGTGTGTCCGGTATGACGGAGCGGCATCATGCCAATGACCGTTGCGTTTGGGTCACCCGCCATCTGCGAGCGACTATGGCGGCGAGTCCCTACCAAAGGACTAAACCGGACGGTTAATCGAAAATAATTCGGAGAAAATTCGATGACGCGACGCGCCGCCCGGTTCCTCGGGCAGGCGGCTTACCATGCCGGGCGCGGAGGATCAGGTGAAAGAGCGCACCAGGCTGCCGACGAGCAGGTTCCAGCCGTCGATCAGGACGAAGAACAGGATCTTGAACGGCAACGACACGACCGTGGGCGGCAGCATCATCATGCCCATTGCCATGGTGATGGTCGCCACGATCAGGTCGATGACCAGGAATGGCAGCACGATCAGGAAGCCGATCTCGAAGCCGCGGCGGATTTCGGAGATCATGAAGGCCGGGACCAGGATGCGCAGGTCGACCGTCTCCTTGGCAACGGTCTGGCCGCGTTCGCGCGCGAGGTCGGCGAAAAGGTCGAAATCCTTGTCGCGCACATTGTGCAGCATGAAGGTGCGGAACGGATCGGAAATCTTCTCGAAGGCCTCGGTCTGGCTGATCTGGTTGTCCATCAACGGCTTGACGCCGGTGTTCCACGCCTGATCGAAGGTCGGCGCCATGACATAGAAGGTCATGAACAGCGACAGCGAAATGAGGATGAGGTTCGCCGGCGTCGATTGCAGGCCGATGCCGGCACGCAGGATCGAGAAGGCGATGACGAAGCGGGTGAAGCTGGTCACCATGATCAGCAGCCCCGGCGCCACCGACAAGACGGTAAGCAGGCCGAACATCTGGATGATGTAACCGACGGTGGCGCCATCGGCCTTGCCGATGCCGCCAAGGTCCAGTTGCTGGGCCGCCGCGACGGAGGTGGCGGCACCGATCAGTGCCGCGGCAAGGAGGAATTTTCTCATTCGAGCAGCAATGTCCTGACGAGAACCTGTTTGACGTGCCCCTGACTGCGGATCGAGGCGCGTTCGTCGAGATCGGCCTTCAGGTGCTGGAAGCCGCTGGCGCCTTCGATCTGGTGCATCTTGAGGGTGCGCACGAAGGCCAGAAGATCCTGCTGGATATCCTCCGCCATCGCCGGCGGCTGTGGAACGTCATAGACCACGGACACTTCCATCCTGATCCAGGTGTCCGCGGGCGAGGCGATGTTGGTGGTGATCGGCGCCAGTGCGACGAGCGTCGGCCCGGTGCCAGGCTGTTTTTCGGCTTCAGGCTGGGGGACCTTGCCCTCATTTTCAGGCGCAACGGGCACCGATGATGGTGCGCCGACGCCCTTGAGGTAACCGCCCGACATCCAGCCCATGCCGATGGCGGCCACGGTTACCATGGCCAGCATGGCGCCCTGGACGGCAAGGGAAGGACCCTTGCGAGGCTGAACCTGTTCGACATTGGCCAAGGTGCTGTGCTCCAATCCCCAGAAGGCCAGAAACTAGAACGGAAGAACCTGATCGAGGACCTGCTGGCCATATGCCGGCTGCTGGACCTCGCTGACGCGGCCACGGCCGCCATAGGAGATGCGTGCCTCGGCGATGCGTTCATAAGAGATGGTGTTCTCCGCGCCGATGTCGGACGGGCGCACCATGCCGGCGATGGTGAGCACCCTGAGCTCGTAATTGACGCGCACTTCCTGTGAACCCCTGATCATCAAATTGCCGTTGGGCAGGACCTCGGTGACTACGGCCGCGACATTGAGCTCCAGGTTTTCGGAGCGCTTGATTTCGCCGTCGGCGTTGGTTTCGGTGCTGGAGCTCAAGCCGGCGTCGCCTTTGCCGCTCGTGCTGTTGCCTTCCCATCCGAGCGTGACGTCATAGCCCAGCTTGCGCGCGGCGGTGCGGCTCCGGTCGTTCTGGTTCTTGAAGTTGGCCTTGTCGTTGAGCTTGATCCTGACGGTCAGGATGTCGCCTTCGCGCAAGGCCCTCGGATCGGTGAACAGCCGGCTCTGGCGGTCGTCCCATAGCGAGAACTTCTTGACCGGCGTGGCGGGCGGCTGGGGATAGCTGTAGGGCGCTACCCCGTCGCTGCCGATGCCGGACCCGACCGGCGACAGCGCCGGTTCCCTGCCGATCTCCTTGAAGTTGGTGCCGCAGCCGGACAAGGCTGCCGCCGCGCACAGGATGAGCATTCTGCGGATCATGACGGATCTACCCTTCGGGCTGCGCTGGCCATGATGCCGGTGAGCGTCGCCGCCGCCTTCTGGTCCATTTCGTTGAGGATGACGCCGGCCTTGCGTGAATCGAGCTTCATCAGGATGGCGGCGGCCAGGTCGGCGTTGACGATCGCCAGGCGTTCGGCCGCCGCGTCAGGCTTCATGCCGGCATAGATCTTGACGACGCTGTCCTCCGCCCGCGCCAGAAACACCTCGCGCCGCTTCAGCCAGCTTTCATATTCGGCCTTCTTTGCATCGAGGGCCTTCATGCGCTCGTTGATGCCGGCCTGGAGCTGTTTCAGCTCTTCCGCCTGCAAGGCATAGCGGCGGTCGCGCGCGGCGTCGGCGATGTTGGAGCAGAAGCGCTCGATCTCGCTCTGGTCCGGCGCTTTCTCCCGCGTCAATTGCAGCGGCGCCACAGCGGGCTGCGCTCCGGGCAGAACCTGGCGGACGGTGTCGTCCCCGCGCGCGCTGCCGGGAGCGGCCAAGGCCATCAGCGCGACCGCAAACAGGATGATCCGGGAGCGGTGTCTTGCACGGGACGGGGGGGAGGAGATCATCGGCATGGCTATTGGAGAACCAGGTCGGCTTGCAGGGCGCCGGCCGACTTGATCCCTTGCAGGATGGCAATGATGCCGTCCGGCTTGACGCCGAGACGATTGAGGCCGGAAACGAGGGTTTGCAGGTCGGGTCCGTCGAGCACGGCGACGCGGGCGTTGGGCCGGCTGGCATCGATGGCGGTGAACGGTTCGACGGCGGTTTCGCCCTTGGAGAAGGGTTCGGGCTGCACGACGCGCGGCGCTTCCGTGATGCGCACCGTCAGCGTGCCGTGGCTGATGGCGACACGCGAGATCTTGACGTCGTTGCCGATGACGATGGTGCCGGTGCGCTCATCGATGACGACGCGGGCCGGCGTGTCGGATTCGACCACCAGATTCTCGATCTCGGCATAGAAGCGGGCCGCCGAGACGCTCTTCGGCCGCCTGATCTGCACGGTACGGGAATCGCGCTCGGCCGCCACGCGCATGCCGAAGCGCTGGGCGGTATAATCATTGATCGCGTCGGCGATGCGGATGGCGGTCGAAAAATCGGGATTGCGCAATTGCAGCGTCAGAGTCGACTGGTCGTCGAACTCGGCCTTCACCTGCCGCTCGACGATGGCGCCGTTCGGCACCCGTCCGGCGGTCGGCACGCCTTGCGTCAGCTGCTCGGCCTGGCCCTGCGCGGTGAAACCGGAAACGATGACCGCGCCCTGGCCGACGGCGTAGATCTCGCCGTCCGCCGCCTTCAGGGGCGTCATGATCAGCGTGCCGCCTGCAAGCGACGTGGCGTCGCCCATGGAGGAGACGTCGATGTCGATGCGGGCGCCCGACTGCACATAGGGCGGCATGTTGGCGGTGACGATGACGGCGGCGACGTTCTTGGCGCGCGCGCTGCCGCCTTCGGTGGCGATGCCGAGATTTTCGAGCATGGCGCGGATCGACTGTTCGGTGAACGGCGAGTTGCGCAGGCTGTCGCCGGATCCGGCGAGCCCGATGACGAGGCCGTAG
This sequence comes from Mesorhizobium sp. BH1-1-4, assembly GCF_020165665.1. Classification (NCBI taxonomy): domain Bacteria; kingdom Pseudomonadati; phylum Pseudomonadota; class Alphaproteobacteria; order Hyphomicrobiales; family Phyllobacteriaceae; genus Mesorhizobium; species Mesorhizobium sp. BH1-1-4. The sequence continues at coordinate 176,743 of NZ_JAIUIN010000009.1, read as the reverse complement.
CCGACGAGCTGGTTGTCGCGCGAACTCTGGAGTTGCGCGATGTCCTTGATGCGCGAGGCGACCTGGCCCGGCGGCAGTTGGCTCGGCCCGGGCGAAACGCGGAACATGCGCGTGGTGGTGGCCGGATCATATTCCGGATCGTTGTAGACACCGCCATTCCTGGCGGCGAGTTCGCGCTTGGCCTTGGGTGTCAGGCCGTCGGCCAGCGCCGGCTGCAGGCCAAGCGCCGCCGCGAGCAGAAGGGCAAACGGCCGCATCATGAAGCGCCGACCTGGACGGTGCCGTCGGCCATCACCGTGCCGGAGAGGATCTTGCCGCTGTCGCTGTTGCGAACCTTGATGAAGTCGCCGGCCGAGCCCGGCTGCAAGGTCACGGCCGTGGCCGTGATCGTCAGCCCGCCGGCCGCGAAGAAGACCTGCACGGCGGCACCCTGCTCGACAAGCCAGGCCTCGCGGATGGCGGCGGACGGGATGTAGCGACCGGGCAGCAGCGTGCGCTTGGCGATCTTGCCCTGGAGTTCCTCGGAACGGGTCGCCACCGCATCGGGTTTGTGCTTGCCGGCGATGAGGGTGACCTGTTTCAGGGCGGCGAGTTCGATGGTCTCGCCGGGATAGATAACGCGGTTGGGGATCAGCACGACCTCGCCGGCAGGCTGGCTGTTGGCGATCTGGGTGGCAGACTGCCCTGTCGATTGGCTTGCCGAATCCTGGGCGAAAGCCGGCATGCCGCCGGCCACCAGCGCAAGGACCAGCGCGGCGCGGCGGAATGCGGAGCAGGATATCGGCATGGCCATCACCCGTTACCTGATGTTCTTGGAGACGACGGAGGCCATGTCGTCGGCGGCCTGGATGACCTTCGAATTCATCTCATAGGCGCGCTGCGCCGAGATCAGCTCGGTGATTTCCTTGACGGGGTCGACGTTGGAGGCTTCGAGATAGCCTTGCTGGATGGTGGCGAAGCCGGGATCGCCGGGCACGCCGACATTGGCCGGACCCGAAGCCGTCGTTTCCTGGAAGAGATTGTCGCCCAGCGGCGCCAGGCCCGCCTCGTTGGCGAAGTTGACGATCTGGAGCTGACCGAGGTTCTGCAGGTCGGTCTGACCGTCGATGCGGGCAAAGACCTGGCCGGTTTTGTTGACGATGACCTCGACGGCGTCGACCGGCACGGTGATGGCCGGAATGACGCTGGCGCCGTCGACCGTCACCAGCTGGCCGGTGGCGTTGGTGTTGAAGGCGCCGGCGCGCGTGTAGAGCGTGCCGCCATCGGCGCCCTCGATCTGGAACCAGCCCCTGCCGGTGAGCGCCATGTCAAAACTGTTGCCGGTGCTGGTCAGTTCGCCCTGTGTGTGGACGTTGCGCACGGCGGTGGTCTTGACGCCGAGACCGATCGAAACGCCTTCCGGCACCAGCGAGGCGTTGGAGCGGTTGGGCACGCCTTGCGTGCGGTCGACCTGGTAGAGCAGGTCGGAGAATTCGGCACGCGCCCGCTTGTAGCCCGTGGTGTTGATGTTGGCGATGTTGTTGGCGATGACTTCCAGATTTGTCTGCTGGGCGTTCATGCCGGTGGCGGCGATGGCGAGTGCTTTCATGGCCTGCTCCTCAGATACCCATGCGACTGACTTCGAGATAGGCCGAAACGACCTTGTCGCGGATGGCGACGGCGGTTTGCAGCGCCTGCTGGGCGCTCATCACGGCGTCGACCACCTGGCGGGTATCGGCATCGCCCTTGAGCGCCTGCAGCGATACCTGCTCGGCATTCTGCAGCGTGTTCACGGTCTTGGAGGCGGCCTGGCCCACTGCTTCGGCGAAAGAGGTTCCGAGGTTGCCCGATGCCGCCGGCGCAACGCCGCCTTGCAGCAGGTCGGTGGCCGTGTCGCCCAGCCCAGGCTTCAGGTTGAGCGCGCCGATGCCGTTGACGATCATTGATTCCTCATCAGGTCGATGGTCATTGAAATGAGGTCACGCGCCTGCTTCACGACTTGCAGGTTGGCCTCGTAGGAGCGGTTGGCCTCGGTCATGTCGGCCATTTCGATCAGCACGTTGACATTGGGCATCTTGACGTAGCCCTTCTCGTCGGCGGCCTCGTTGCCGGGCTGGAATTCAACGGGAAAGTTGCTCGGGTCGCGGTCGATCGAGTTCACCTCGACCGTGGAACTGCCGGAGGCCCGGTCGAGTTCGGAGACGAAGCTGATGGTCTTGCGGCGATACGGGTCCGCGCCGGGCGTGGTGCCTGTCGACTGGGCGTTGGCGAGGTTTTCAGAAACCACGCGCAGGCGCTCGGACTGGGCGCCGAGGCCGGATGCTGCGACTTTGAGGGCTGCGGTCAGTGCGTCCATGGTCAGCTCTTCACCGCCATCATCATCATCGAGTGGAATGCCTTGACGATGGCCGTGTTGAGTTCGAAGGAGCGGCGCACCTCGCCGGCCTTGAGAAGCTGGTCTTCAAGCACGACCGTGTTCTTGGACGGCATGATCACGCCGTCGTCCTCCTGCGGCTTGATGGAGAAGCCGGCATTGGTCGCCGCGTTGCCGAGATGGCCGGGCTCGGTGATCTGGAGCGATACGGCGGTGCGGTCGAGCACCTTCTCGAACGGCTCGACGTCGTTTGCCGTGTAGCCCGGCGTGTTGGCATTGGCGATGTTGCCGGCGACTGCCGACTGACGCACCGACAGCCACTGCGCTTGCTTGGCGGCGAGATCGAAAAGGGAAACGGGCTCCATGGGAATCTCCGGGCATGTGCTCGAAGACTATGCCGTCAGTCTTGCGCGGACCTTGCGGATGGTCGGCCTTACCGGGAAAGCTCGATCACCTGGTTGGCGCTGGTGAGCATGACCCATTTGCCATTGCGCTGCTCGATCGCCGATACCTTGCTGGAATCCGGCAGCGTCGAACCGCGCTGGACCATCCACAGGCCGGTGTCGTCCTCGATCATGGCCCGGCCGTTGGCGACATGGACCATGCGAAACTTCGCGATGTCGGCGGGGAAGGGCTGGTCGCCGGGCGGCTCCGATTTGGAATCGTCCTGCACCGTGCCGGTGGCAAACAGGTCGACACCGGCGTTGGGAACGTCCTTGGCGGTCAGTGGCGCGCTTCGCTCGGCGACCACGCCGCCGCCCGCACGTCCCGAATTGGTGCCTGTGCCGCCGAACTTGATCGCCTGCACGCCGAACTGGTCCTGATTGAAGAAGATGTACCAGGGAAACAGGGCGCAGATCAGGCCAAGCGTGACGCCGAGGGCGGCGATGACAAGATCGCTGCGCCGGTCCGCCTTCTTTCTCAATCTCGGAAATTGCGCCTTTGGCGGTTGCGGCCATTCGGCGGCGGAAAAAAGGTCTTCGATCAGCGTTTCACGGCTTGCCTGGGTGATCTCGGGAGCGCTGACACCGGGAACGATGGGCATTGAGGAATGGGAAGGCCGGACCAGAACGGGTTCGGATCTCGGCAGAGCCGGTTTGACGGCCCTGGCCAGAACAGCCGCGGTCCTGGCGGCAATGGCGCTGGCGACATTTGCCTTGGCGAGCCTGGCCTCCTCCGCCCGAGCCTGCTCGGCGGCGTTCGCCTCGGCGATCATCTCGTTCAGGAGGCGCTCGGTGTACTGGCGTTCAGTCTCCTGGTTCGGCATTCTGCTTTCCCTTGAGATGGCGGGCAAGGTCGGAGAACGGATCGGCGGACGGACGGTCCCTGGGCGATTGCGTCAGCGCCTCATAGATCACGGGCACCTGGCGCACAGCCATGTCGAGTTCGGCGTCGACGCCGCCCTGGTAGGCGCCGAGCAGGCGGATGTCGCGCGTGTCCTCGAAGCGGGAGATCATCGATTTCAGCCGCGTCACCAGGGCTCGCTGTTCGACGCTCCAGGCCTTGCCGGCCAGCCGCGATATGGACGACAGCGGATTGACGGGCGGATAGCGGCCCTGTTCGGCGATCGCGCGGTCGAGCACGACATGGCCATCGAGGATGCCGCGCACGGAATCGGCGACCGGATCATTGTGGTCGTCGCCATCGACCAGCACGGAAATGATGGCGGTGATCGAGCCTTTGCCTTCGGCCCCGGGTCCGGCGCGTTCCAACAGCTTGGGCAGTTCGGTGAAGACCGAGGCGGGATAGCCGCGCGCGACCGGTGGCTCGCCCGTTCCGGTCGCCACCTCGCGCAGCGCGTGCGCGAAGCGGGTGATCGAATCCAGCACCAGAAGCACGCGCTGCCCCTGGTCGCGAAAATGCTCGGCCACGCGCATGGCGGTGTCGGGCGCGCGCCGGCGCATCATGGCGCTCTCGTCGCTGGTGGCGACGACGGCGACGGTCTTGGCCATGCTGTCGCCGATCGTGTCCTCGAGGAATTCGCGAACCTCGCGGCCGCGTTCACCGATCAGCGCCACGACGACGGTGTCGAACGCGTCGGCGCCGGCGAGCATGGCAAGCAGCGTCGACTTGCCGACGCCGGAGCCGGCGAAGACGCCCATGCGCTGGCCGAAGCACAGCGGCGTGAAGATGTCGATGACCTTGACGCCGGTCATGAAGGCGGTGCCGACGCGCTGCCGCGCCATGGCGCCGGGTGTCGCGCCGGCCGCCGACATGTCGGCGCCCCTGACCAGAGGCGGACCGCCATCGATCGCCCGGGTGAGCGCGTCGATGGCGCGGCCGCGCCAAGAGGCGTGCGGCGCCACCGCCAGCGGCCCCCTGCGGAACACGGCATCGCCGATGCCGGCGTCGGCGCTGCGCTCGAAGGGGGCGATCACAATCTCGTCGCGGCTGATCTTGACGATCTCGCCGCGGCGCGTGCCGGCCTGGCCGCGCTGCTCGACGATGTCGCCGAGCCTGGCGAAATCGGACAGGCCGCGCACCTTGTAATGCGTCGACGTGACTTCGGTGACGAGGCCGCCGCGCTTGACCAGCCCGTCGCCGTCGCCGAAGCGCCTGATAACCCGCTCCAACGCGGCAAGCCGATGCTCCGGCGCCGGCTGGAGCTGTCTTTCGGGTGCGCGAATGGATGGCTGCTCCGGCGACATGCTACGACTTCGAGCCGAGCGTCTTTATCGCCTCGTCGGAGGAGGAATCGGTCTGCCGCATCAGCGCGGCGGTGTTCTCGAAGGCGCGCTGGACCATGATCAACCGGGTCATTTCCAGCACCGGATTGACGTTGGATTCCTCGACGAAACCCTGGGCGACGCCGATGTCGGAGCGGTCGGTGACCGGCTCGGGCGTGCGTGCTGGCACAATGCCGGAATTGCCGTAGCGCACGAAGTTCTCGCCCGGGTCGAAATTGTAGAGGCCGATCGAGCCGACGAGCTGGTCGTTCTGGCGCAGCGAGCCGTCGGAGCCAGCCTTGGGCGGACCGTTGCGGGGATCGAGCTGGATCGGCGCGCCGCCGGCGTCGAGCACCGGGTGGCCCTCGACCGACATCAGCTCGCCATTCTCGTTCATCGAGAAGCGGCCGTCGCGGGTCATGACGGTGCCGGCCGGCGTGTCGATGGCGAACCAGGCGTCGCCCTGGATGGCGAAATCGAACGGGTTGCCGGTCTCGGTCATGGCGCCGTGGGCTCCAGACAGAAAGGTCTTGCCGGAGGAGGCGAACGAAACCGATTTCTGCCCGGTACCCGACACCACGTCCTCGAACTTCACGCCGGTAGCGCGAAAGCCGACGGTGTTGGCGTTGGCGACATTGTCGGCGATCGTGTCGAGCCGGCGCTCGAGGGCCATCTGCGCGGAGAGGGCGACGTAGAGACTGTCTCGCATGATCAGAACTTCAATTTCTGCATGGCCATCATCAGGTCGGTGGATATGCCCGATGTGACCGGTTTGGCGAAAAGCACGCTGATCGATGTCACCGCCGGCGAGGTCGGGTTGTTGATCTCGTACATGCTGGTGAAGCGGGTCAGGAATTTGTTCAGTTTCACGGGGTCGGTGAAATCCGAGAGGTCGAGCTTCTGCTCGAACAGCTGCGCCTGCTTGTCGATGTCGGCGGTGGCGAAGGAATCGGGCAGTCCGAGCGCGGTGCGCACCACGCTGGCGAGCGCGGTGTCGGCCAGCACGTCGTACCAGCTGGTGATGTCAGGCGCCTTGCGGTTGAAATAGAGCGCCAGCCGCACGCCTTCATTGGTCTTGCCGGCATCCTCCTCCAGCGTTTGGCGCATGTACTTGTCGACGGTCGGCTGCTGCGCGGCATTGATGGTGGTGGCGGCCTCGCCGTACTGTTCGAAGTTGAAGGCGGTGGCGAGCCCGGCATAGGCCTTGTTCGTCATCTTGTTGGCGACGCTGTCGGCGTCGCGAACGCCGCCGGCCAGGACGCTGCGGATGAGATCCTTGCTTTCCGTCGCCGGATCGAGTCCGTAAGCCGACAGCGCATAATTGTACAAGCGGCTGTTGGCCATCAGGTCGTCGATGGATTTCACGTTGGTGACGTTGGCAAGGTAGTAGGCGGTCTCCGACTTGATGGTGTCCGCGTTGGGCGGGATCAGGCCAAGCGCCGACCCCGTGGTGTAGATCTTCGGCGTGTCTTTCAGCACCTCGTCGCGCGACGTTGTCTGATCGCCATATTGGGCAAAGTTGAACGCCGTGACGAAGTTGGCGTAGCGTTTGTCCGTCAGCTTGTTTGCCGGGCTGTTCGGATCGCTGACGCCTCCCGCCAGCATCGTGCTGATCTGTAACGGCGTTTCGGTCGATGCATCCAATCCATAGGAAGCCATGGCGAAGGTAAGCAGCCGCTTGTCCGCCATGAGGTCGTCGATCGACTTCACCTTGGAGATGTTTGCGGCGTAATAGTCCGCCTCGCCCTTGATATACTGGGCGCTCGGCTCGACCAATTTCAGTCCGGTTCCGGCCACGTATCCTTGCGGCACCGCCTGCTGGACGGCATCGCGCGTGGTCGTCTGGTCGCCATACTGGGCGAAGTCAAAGGCCGAGACAAAATTGGCGTAGCTCTTGTCGGTCAGTTTGTTGGCGGGACTGTTGGGGTCGCTGACGCCACCTTCGAGCATCGCCCTGACGGTTGCGGCCGGTTCGGTCTCCGCGTCCAGGCCGAACGCGGCCATCGCGTATGTCAGCAGGCGGCTGTTGCCCATCAGGTCGTCGATCGACTTAACCTTGGAGATGTTGGTGACGTAGTAAGAGGTTTCGCTCTGGTAGTAAGTGAGCCCCGTTTGCGAGGCGCCGATCTGGACCTGCAGCGCATAGTTGCCCGTCACCAGCTGCTGGGCCTTGTTGTAGATGGTCGCATTGGCGCCGTTGGCGGCGAAGTTGAAGGCGCTGACGAACGCGGCGTAGCGCTTGTCGGTCAGCTTGTTGGCGAAACTGTCGGGATCGGTGACGCCTTCCTTGAGCGCCTTGACCATGAACGCCTTGGCGTAGGCCATGTCCTCGAGCCCGTAGGCCTTCATGGCGTATTTGAACAGCCGGTCATTCTTGACGAAATCGTCGATCGATTTCACCTTGGTGATGTTGGCCAGATAATATTGCGTCTCGCGATCGACGGTCGGCTGTTGCTCGATGCGGTCGATCGACTTGTTGATGTCTTTGGTGATCAACTGGTAGCTGGTATAGGTACTGAGCAAGGACACGCCTCCGGCCGAAGCTATGCCAGCACAATAAGCCCACTTCCTTGCGCGAAACTGAATCGCGTCCAGCGTTCGGATTCAAGCCTCACACAAGGCACGGAGACTATCCCTTGCTCGACGTGAAATGCGGAAGGACCGGTCGTGGGCATTCTGATTGGACTTGTGGTGACGCTCGGCTGCGTCCTCGGCGGCTTCATGGCCATGGGCGGGCATCTGCACGTGCTGGTCCAGCCGTGGGAAGCCGTGGTCATCTGCGGCGCGGCGCTCGGCACCTTCCTGGTCGCCAATCCGATGAAGACGGTCAAGGATACCGGCAGGGGTATTCTGGAAGCCTTCAAACAGGCGGTGCCGAAGGAGCAGGACTATCTGGAAACGCTCGGCGTGCTGCACAGCCTGATGCGCGAGCTGCGCTCCAAGTCGCGCAGCGAGGTCGAGGCGCATATCGACAATCCGGAGGAGTCGGCGATCTTCCAGGCCTTCCCGACCGTGCTCAAGAACCACGACTTGATGAATTTCATCTGCGACTACTGCCGCATCATCATCATCGGCAATGCCCGCTCGCACGAGATCGAGGCGTTGATGGACGAGGAAATCCAGACCATCAAGTCCGACAAGATGAAGGCCTATCACGCGCTGGTCGCGGTCGGCGACGGCTTGCCGGCGCTGGGCATCGTCGCGGCCGTGCTCGGCGTGGTCAAGGCGATGGGCGCGCTTGACCAGTCGCCGGAAATTCTCGGCGGCCTGATCGGCGCCGCGCTGGTCGGCACCTTCCTCGGCATCTTCCTGTCCTATGCGGTGGTCGGACCCGTCGCCACCAAGATCAAGACGGTGCGCGAGAAGAAGAACCGCCTCTACATCATCGTCAAGCAGACGCTGCTGGCCTATATGAACGGCGCCCTGCCGCAGGTGGCGATCGAGTTCGGCCGCAAGACCATCTCCTCCTATGAGCGGCCGACCATCGATGCCGTCGAGCAAAGCACGATGAACACCGGCACCGCCGAGAAGAAGGCCGCTTGAGCGATGCGCAACAGATCGGTGCCGACACGGCCATGACCAGTCCGGGCAGCCCCGCGCAAGCGCGCTCGCTGATCATCGAGCGCCTGGTCGGCGACAGCGGCGAGGCCGACCAGGTCATCGACGCCGGCCGCGCCATGGCCGAACGCGCCGTGCCGCTGCTGCAGAAGGCGCTCTCGAGCGAGCTTGGCGCTCCCGTGATCGTCGACCTCAGGGCCGTGGAGGTCAGCCGTGTCCCCGAGGCGCGGTCGCGCGCCGGCGAGACCTTCGCCATGACCGTGGTCGGCTCGCAGGCGTCTTCGGACGCGATGACGCTCGTCATCGACGCTCCGGCGATCGCGATCATCGTCTCGACGCTGTTCGGCGGCGACCCGGATATGCCGGTGTCGCCGATCGAGCGCGACCTCTCGTCGATCGAGGCCGATGTCTCTACCATGGTGTTCCAGGAGGTGGCGCAGGCGCTGAACGGATCGGGGCGCCGCTCGCTCGAACTGCGGCTGCCGGTACCGCGCGCCATGTCGGGCATCGAGGCCAGGCGGCACGTCTTGCGCGACGGTGCCGCGATCCGCATCGTCCTCGGTATTTCGACGTCGGTCGACAGCGGCTCGATCACGGTGACCATGCCGCAGCGTATCGTGCTGGCCGGCCGTGACGGCACGGCCGGCGTCGGCGAGGACGATCCCGGCGCCAGTTGGCGGGCGCGCTTTTCGGAAGAGGTGATGCGCTCGACCGTGGCGCTCGAAGCGACCATGCCGCTGACGCGGCTGACGCTTGGAGATCTCGCCAAACTCGAAGTGGGCCAGGTCATCGATTTCGACGAGACGGCGCAATCACGGGCTCGCCTCGGCGCGCGCGGCCAGACGCTGTTCGTATGCGAGTTCGGCAAACTGGGGCAGAATTACACCGTCCGAATCAGGCATCCTTTCGATGCCGGGCAGGATTTCATCGATGGGCTCATGCCGGCCGGTGCCGGGCGCGCCTGAGCTTTTGGAGACGACGCATGGCCAAGACCAAGGTAGAAGCAGAGCCCGACCAGCCGGACGAGCAGCTCGATCGCGCCATCGAGGAATTGCGCGGGGTCCTGCACGAAGAAGAGCAGCGCCCCGAGATGGCGGCCAGGGCCGCGGCATCGGCAAATTCAAGCGTCATCATGAACATCCCCGTCGATGTCCAGATCATCCTCGGCAGCACCGAGATGGCGGTCGCCGATCTGATGGCGCTGCAGAAGGGGTCGACGGTCGCGCTCAACCGCCGCATCGGCGAGCCGGTCGATGTCGTGGTGAACGGCCGCAAAATAGCACGTGGCGAGATCACCGTGCTCGAAAGCGACCCTTCGCGCTTCGGCATCAGGCTGACCGAGATCATCGCCGGCACGAAGGGCGCCTAGACATGGATCGCGGAGCTCGCCGGTGGCAGCGGAGGCGCAAGGCATGACGACGCCGCTGACGACCCTGACGCGCGCGCAGAAGGCGGCCGCCATATTGGTGGCGATGGGCAAGCCGTCCGCCAGCCGCCTGTTGAAATTCTTCAAGCAGGAAGAGCTGAAGGCGCTGATCGAGGGCGCCCGGCTGCTCCGGACCATTCCGCAGAGCGATCTCGAGCGCATCGTCGCCGAATTCGAGGCCGAGTTCACCGAGGGCGCGGGCCTGCTCGATTCCGCCGACAGGATGGACACGATCCTCAACGAGTCTCTTTCGCCCGAAGAGATGAGCGCCATAATGGGCAACAAGAAGCCGGAGGCCGCACCCGAAGGGCCGCCGCCGATCTGGCCCGACCTCGAAAAGCTCGAACCGTCGCGGCTGGGCGCCTTCCTGGCGGGCGAACATCCGCAGACGGCGGCCATGGTGCTGTCGAAGCTGGCGCCGCAGGCGGCCGCGAGCGTGCTTTTGACGCTGACCAAGCCGATGCGCGGCGAAATCATCAAGCGCATGGTCACGATGGCCAATGTGCCGCCCGCCGCCACCAGGATCGTCGAGAACCGGCTGCGCGCCAGCGTGCTGTCGGATACTTCGACCAAGGACACGTCGGCCGGGCAGGCGCGCGTCGCCAGCGTGCTCAACGAGCTGGAGAAGCCCCTGCTCGAAGAGGTCATGCAGGATCTCGAAGCCGCCGGCACGCCCGACCTCGACGGTGTGCGGGCCCGGCTGTTCGCGTTCGACGACCTGCCGCTGCTCACCCAGAAGGCGCGCGTGCTTTTGTTCGACGGGCTGTCGACCGAGCTTGTCACGCTGGCACTGCGCGGGACGTCGGCGGCACTGGCCGAAGCGGTGCTGTCGGCGATCGGTGCGCGCTCGCGGCGCATGATCGAGGCCGAGCTCGGGCAAGGCTCGGAGGGCGTCCCGGCCGCCGACATCATGGCGGCCCGCAAGACGATCGTGACGACCACCATCCGGCTGTCGCGCGAAGGCGCATTCGAACTTCCCTCGACGCAGAACGCCGCCTAAGGCATGGCCGAAGCCGTCGACAAGGACTCGAAAACCGAAGAGGCGACGGAAAAGAAGATCCGCGACACCGTCGAACAGGGCAAGTTGCCCCATTCGAGGGAAACCGCGATCCTGGCCTCCTTTGTCGCCATACTCGTGTTCACGGTCTTTTATGCCAAGGACGCCATCGTCGAGCTCGGCATGTTCCTGTCGATGTTCCTGGAGAAGCCCGAGGCCTGGCCGATGGACACCGAGACCGATGTCATCGAGCTCTACAAGATCGTCATGCTGGAAGTTGGCCGTGCCGTCGTCAGCCTGCTGGTGCTGCTGACGGTCGCCGGCATCGGCGCCTCGGTGCTGCAGAACATGCCGCAATTCGTCGGCGAGCGGATCAGGCCGCAGATGTCACGCATCTCGATCGTCAAGGGCTGGAACCGGATGTTCGGCGCCCAGGGCTGGGTCGAGTTCCTGAAATCCATTGCAAAAGTCGGTTTCGCCATCGCCGTGCTCACCTTCACGCTGTCGGAGGATCACCGCAAGCTGCTTGCCGGCATGATCACCAATCCGGTCGCTTTCGGCCTCGTCATCCGCGGCATCGCCGTCGACATCCTGGTGGCGATCGTCTTCGTCATGGGACTGATCGCGGCGATCGACATCGTCTGGTCGCGCTTCCACTGGAAGCAGGATCTGCGCATGAGCAAGCAGGAGGTCAAGGACGAGTTCAAGCAGTCCGAGGGCGACCCGATCGTCAAATCGCGTCTGCGTTCGCTGGCCCGCGACCGGGCGCGCAAGCGGATGATGACGGCGGTGCCGCGCGCGACGCTTGTTATCGCCAACCCCACCCACTTCTCGATCGCGCTGAAATATGTGCGCGACGAGGATTCGGCGCCACTCGTCGTGGCCAAGGGGCAGGATCTCGTGGCGCTCAAGATTCGCGAGATCGCCAAGGAGCATAACATCCCGATCTTCGAGGACGTGGCGCTCGCCCGCTCCATGTACAAGCAAGTTTCGGTCGATAATGTGATCCCGTCACAATTCTACCAGGCCGTCGCCGAACTGGTGCGGATCGTCTACTCGAAAAAGGCTGAGCGCAGACAGATTTCATGAACCGCCAACCGCACGCAAAATCCCGCGAGATCATCGTCGCCAGCGCCATCGAGCAGGTGGTGGTGGAACTCAGGCTGATCGACGTCGCCGACTATATCGCCTTCATCCGGCTGGAGCATTTCGCCTGCCTGTCGGACCTGGTCGATTCAGCGGCCGAGCTGTTCTTCAAGCCGGGTACGCTGAGGCTCGGCCATGGCGGCGAGGCGCATGTCGACTGGAGCGGCAGCCCGCGCATCGTGCTCGACCTGGAGCTCAGGCCGCCCGGCGTGACCGTCTATTTCCAGCTGACGCTGAGCGAGACCGGCAACACGGTCGCGGTCAACTACGTGTCGTTCGAAAAGCCCGGCGAAGATCCCGAGCACAATACGGCGCTGCTGGAAGCGGTGGTCGAAGAGGCCCGTATCCGCAAGGTCGAACCGCTGGCCTTCTGAGGTCTGTCGATATTCAGGTGAGGCCGGCCTGCAAATGGCAACTCCCTGCGCTTCCGGTGCTCACGTACGAAAAGTACGCTCCGCTCCGGTTCTCGGAAGCCACCATTTTCGACTCGGCCTGACCTGAATCTCAACAGACCTTGAGAGGCTCATCTTTTTATTACTCGATCAACCCCAGCCGCAGCGCCTTGGCGACCGCCTGGTTGCGGTTGACGGCGTTGAGCTTCTGGGTTGACTGGGTGAGGTACTGGTTGGCGGTGTGCACCGAGAGTTTCAGGAGCCGCGCGATCTCCTCGCTGGTGTTGCCGTTGGCGGTCAGCTTCAGGCATTCGAGCTCGCGCTTGGAGATCGAGCGCATTCTGCCGGCGTCGCCCGGACGCATGCGCGCGACGGCGGCGAACAGCGAGAAGCAGCGAGCATGGATCTCGTAAAGCGCATCCTGCGGCAGCGCGATCTCCGATCCGAGGAAGACGACAAGACCGCATTGTCCGCGATCGGCATGGACGGGAAAGGCAATGCCGCTGGAACCGGGTGTCAGCGGCGCCATCTGCCCGATCCAGGCGAGATTGCCGAACATGTCGGCCATGGCCGCCACGCCATCATCCGTCCACCAGCGCGGCTCGGTCGAAATCCGGCTATGGCGCACGATCTCCTCGCCATTGGCGCCTGAGATGAACTTCGTCGCCACCGCGATGCCGGGATAGTCGGAATCAAAGCACGGGACCAGCCGCGCGCGTTCGGGCGACGGGCTGACGAAGAACAGGCCGAAGGCCGAGGCGTTGATGTCGACCGATATCCAGCGGCAGCGGCGCACGGCATCGGGAATGGTGACGGCGTGGTGGGTTTCGGATCCCAATGAGAAGGCGCCGAACGGGCTGCGCTGCTCGTTGAAAAGGGCTTCCGCGGCGTCCTTGATGTCGGCGTGTTTCATATGATGCCACTCCTGATCGCCGTGGCGATGGCCATCGCACGGTTCGAAGCCGCGAATTTCTGGATGGCGTGGGTGATGTAGCTGTTGACGGTGTTGGAGGAGACGCCGAGGATAACCGCCACCTCGTCGGTGGTCTTGCCTTCCGAGACCCAGAACAGGCATTCGCGCTCGCGATCCGACAGCGGATCCTGCATGGCCGCGGCCGCGATCAACTGCGGAATGTGCGACAGCGCGTAACAGCATTTCAGCTGCGCCTTCATCAGTGCCGGCTGGTCGATCCGGCCGGGGGCCGCCGCCGAGAACAAGGCGAACAGGCGCTGGCGGCCGACATTCAGCCGCAATGAATAGATCTCGGCGTGGCCGAGCACGTCGAGCAGCCGGGCCTCTTCACCCGAGACCAGTCCGTCGGCATCCGGCGCCTGGGCCGCCACCAGCGGTGTCGGGCGGATACCGGGCGCCGCGGTGAGCGGACCCTGGGCGAGGCCGGCGATCAGCCGCTTCCCGATCAGTTCGATGGCGTCGAAGATCCAGTTCGAGGAAACGATGCGCGCATCGTTGCGGTCCTGGTCATGGACGATGGCGACCAGCATGTAGCTGTCGGCGCCGATCTCGGCGGTCAGCTCCATGAAGAAGGAGGTGAGATCACCGCGCGACGTCAGGCGCGAGCCCAATGTGTCGGATTGTAGAGGCGCGGCGGGACTGCTCATCTGCTGCTTTTGGCCGGAATCGATTCTGATGTCCGGTTGCTGGAGAGCCAGCCGCCGAACTCGAAAACGCGTTACTTTTACGAGACACACACGAGGCGCGGGGCCGCGCCCAATCAGACGGAATCCATTCAGGGAACGCGAAGACGTCCGCGTCTGGCGCCGGAAAAGTCCGGAACGTGAGACTTTGGGTGGTCGCCGCGCCCCCCGAGGACCGGCTGATTCGGGTCTAATCTACCCGCAGATGAATCCGACATCAAACGCGATTTGACAAAATCGAATCCGGCGGACTCGATACGCGACTCAGGGGTCGTTTTCCGCGCCTTTCCATGGGCAGGGACGTCGAGCCGCATAGGGTGGCCACAGCATTTGCGATGGGCTCATGGGGTGTCGGTGGACGCAAAAAAGGGCGGCTGACGCCACCCTCTTTGGTCTTCGCGCAGACGGCCGCGTTCCCTTTGCGGCGATCTAACGATCCTCGAAACCGGTCAGCACGCCGACGGCATTGATGCCGATCTCCTCGACGGCATAGCCGCCTTCCTGGACAAACAGCGTCGGCAAGCCGAGATTGGCGATGCGCCGGCCGATCTTGGGATAGTCGGGGCTTTTCAGCTTGAACTGGCTGATCGGGTCCTTCTCGAACGTATCGACGCCGAGCGACACGACGACGATGTCGGGCGCGTAGGCGGCAAGCTTGGCGCAGGCGTCTTCCAGGGCGGCGTTCCAGGCGTCCCAGCCGGTGCCGAATGGCATGGGATAGTTGATGTTGAAGCCTTCACCGGCGCCCGCGCCGCGCTCGTCGGCATGGCCGAGGAAGAACGGGTATTCCACCATCGGATCGCCGTGCAGATTGAGAACCTGCACGTCGGCGCGGTCGTAGAAGATCTCCTGCGTGCCATTGCCGTGGTGATAATCGACGTCGAGGATGGCGACGCGTTTGGCGCCCTGGTCGAGGAACCATTGCGCGGCAACCGCCGCGTTGTTGATGTAGCAATAGCCGCCCATGAAGCCGGCGCCGGCGTGGTGGCCGGGCGGGCGGCAGAGCGCGAAGGCCGATTTCTCGCCGCCCTTGACCAGACCGGCGGCGGTCAGCGCGACGTCGTAGGAGGATTTGATCGCGGCCCAGGTGCCTTGGACGAAGGTGGCGCCGCCGTCGAAGGAATAATAGCCGAGCAGGGCATCGATGCGCTTGGGCGGCACGTCGCCGCGCAGGCCGCGCGTCGGCCAGGTGAAGGGCATGGCCGTACC
This sequence comes from Mesorhizobium sp. BH1-1-4, assembly GCF_020165665.1. Taxonomy (NCBI): domain Bacteria; kingdom Pseudomonadati; phylum Pseudomonadota; class Alphaproteobacteria; order Hyphomicrobiales; family Phyllobacteriaceae; genus Mesorhizobium; species Mesorhizobium sp. BH1-1-4. The sequence goes on along the minus strand of NZ_JAIUIN010000009.1, from coordinate 161,340 downwards.
GGTGTGGCCCTCGGCGATCCATTGTGGCCAGACGGTCGGCAGGAAGTCGATGTAGTCGGCCCTGTGCACGCGCTTGGCGGCGGCAAGGTCGTGCTCGACCGGCGCGATAACAGGTCCGAGCTTCTCGCTTTCGACCCGCGCCTTGATGAACTCCGCGCGCGAGGGTTTTTCGAAACCGGGCACGATCGCCGAGGTGACCAGTTCCATCTGGCCGGCATGACCGGCGTGAAGCGGCGAATAGACAGTCTTCATGAAATTCCTCTCGATGTGCGAAATCAGCCTAGATTGAGATGGGGGCTCACCAGAGCCAGCCACATGGCTTCGACATCGTCCTCGATGAGGTCGAATGTCCTGCGATCTCTCTTCAGTCCGACCAGCCGGCAGGCGTGCCCGACCTCCATCATCACTAGGCCGAGCCGTTTGGCGGTCTTGTCTTCGAGAGCCGGATTCACATGCCGCAGCCAGGCGGCGTAAAGCGCGATGATCTGCTCGTCATATTCGTCCTGGATAGGCCTGAGATCGGCATTGCCTGAAATGGCCTCTATCACCGGCATCAGGGTCGCGTTCTCGAGATAGATACTGGACGTGTCGATGAAGAGCTTGCGTACCTCGCGCCGGAATTCTTCACGGTTGGTGGGCCGAGGGACCTTTATGCGCTTCTCGATCACCTCGGGAAAGGAGGACAGCCAGCGCCGGGCGAGGTCCAGAAGGATGGCTTCCTTGTTGGGAAAGTACTGGTAGACCGAACCGACAGACAAGCCCGCGCGCTGCGCGATGGCGAGCGTCGTCGGCGTCCTGGTTCCTTGCTCTCGCGTCAAGATCAGCGCCGCGTCGAGAATCCGGTCGACAACCTTGCTCGAGCGTTGCTGCCGCGGCTGCTTGCGCGGCTCGAGCGCTATCCTGGTTTTGCAGTCGAGACTGCGCTTCACGGGTTGATGTCCTCGTTCCCCGCCTGGTCCCAAGAGAGGCGGAGCGTGCTGTCCACAATACATTCCAAATCCGGCATGTTGACAAACGCGAATAATCAGTCGCATTCTTTATCCACACTGTCTCTTGGGATAACAAGGGGAATTTCAAAGACAGTGCGCCGGCATCAAATTTGTCCGACAGCGCCGCTCCATGGTGCGGTGGGTCGTTGGACACGAGCTTTTCCGGTCTCCAGTCAGTCGTCAAAAGCGCGGAGTCGCGATGTCGGTCACGGGTGCGGGTAGTGCGGATCTGATCGTTCTCAACGGTCGCGTGCTGACCATGGACGATGATAATCCCGTCGCCGAAGCCATTGCCGTCAAGGACGGCTCTATCATCGCCATTGGCGGTCGCGCAGCCATTGAAGAATTCAAGGGATCAGCCACCAACGTCATCGACGCGCATGGCGGATCGGTCCTGCCCGGCTTCATCGAAGCCCATATGCATCTGTTTTCGGGCGCCGCCGAGCTTGCCCATCTGCAACTGGCGGGCGTGCACGGGTTCGAGGCGCTGCAGAAGGCGATCCGCGACTATGCAACGACACGTCCCGACGCGCGGATGCTGGTCGGGCAGGGCGTCGACTACACGGTGCTCGACGACGTGCGGGTGACGCGCCACCATCTCGACGCGATCCTGCCGGACCGGCCTTTCGTCATGGCGGCTCCCGACCACCACACGATGTGGGCCAACACCAAAGCGCTGGAAATGGCTGATATTCTGCATGGGCGCACGCTTGGGCCGGGTAATGAGATCGTCATGGGGGATGACGGCCTGGCAGAAGGCGAGTTGCGCGAGGGCGAAGCGTTCGGCCCGGTGCTCGACCTTGCCGGCGAAAGCCGTGTGCGGCTGGGGCTGGCGACCGGCGGCGAGCCGGAGCCGCTGCCGACGGCGGAAGAACGCGCCTTCGACCGCGACATCATGCGGCGTGGGCTTGCCTGGTGCGCGCGACACGGCATCACTTCGATCCAGAACATGGACGGCAACCTCTACCAGCTCGAACTGCTGGCCGAGATCGAGGCCGAGGAAGGGCTGCCCTGCCGCGTGCAGATTCCCTTCCACTACAAGAATTTCATGACGCTCGACATGCTCGACAAGGCGTCCGTCATGGCCGAACGCTACGACAGTGAATGGCTGTCGTCGGGCATGGTCAAGGTGTTCTATGACGGGGTGCTCGACTCCTGGACGGCGGTCATGATCGAGCCTTATGCCGATCGTCCCGACTGGGTCGGCGAGCCATTGTTCACGCCGCGGCAGTTCATCGATCTGGCGGTCGCCATCGACAAACGCGGGCTGCAGATCGCCGTGCACGCGATTGGCGACGGCGCGGTGCGTGCCGTGCTCGACGGCTATGAGGCGGCTGAGAAGGCCAACGGCAAGCGCGACAGCCGGCACCGGGTCGAACATATCGAGGTCACCACCAGCGCCGATGTGCCGCGCTTTGCCGAACTCGGCGTCATCGCTTCCATGCAGCCGCCGCATCCGCCCGGCGCCATGGATTTCCCGCTGGAGCCGACCGTGTCGCGGATCGGGCCTGCGCGCTGGCCGCTCAGCTACGCCTGGCGCACCTTGAAGAACGCCGGCGCGCATGTCGTGTTCGCGTCGGACTGGCCGGTGTCGCCGATCGACCCGATCCTGGGCATTCAGGCGGCAGTGCTGCGCAAGCCGTGGGCAGAAAACGATCCCGACCAGAGCTTCTCGCTGCATGAATCGATTGCCGCCTACACGGTCGAAGGCGCCTATGCCGAATTCGCCGAGCACCGCAAGGGCATGGTGAAACCGGGCTATTTGGCGGATCTGGTGGTGCTGTCGGCCGATATCGAGAAGACGGCGCCGGCCGATCTGCACAAGGTACGGCCGGTGACGACGATCTGCGGCGGCAAGATCACCTATCAGGCCTGATAATGGCATGAGGCTTGCTGTCTAACGACTGACTGAACTGTGATTCAATGCCGGGCTTGCCAACCTACCGGCCATGTGGTCACATCCAACAGGGGACAAACTCCGCCAGCAAGAGCGGGGTCAACAGTGAGGCGTAATCGTGCCGGACAAACCGGATCGGAATGCGATTGAAGTAGTAAACGTCAGCAAAATTTTCGGATCGGGTGAAGGGCAGGTCGCTGCCCTCGACAAGGTCTCGGTATCCATCCGCGAAAACGAGTTCTTCACGCTGCTGGGGCCGTCCGGCTGCGGCAAGACCACCTTGCTGCGGCTGATCGCCGGCTTTGACTTTCCAACCGCCGGCGGGATCCTGCTCTACGGCCATGACATCGCGCCATTGCCGCCGTTCAAGCGGCCGGTCAACACCGTCTTCCAGTCCTACGCACTGTTCCCGCACATGACGGTGGCCGACAATATCGGCTTTGGCCTGGAAATGCTGGGCAAGCCAAAGGCCGAGATCAAGGCGCGTGTCGCCGAGATGTTGAAGCTGGTCAAGATGGAAGCGCTGGCGGGTCGCCGCACTGGCCAGATTTCCGGCGGCCAACAGCAGCGCGTGGCGCTGGCCCGGGCGCTGGCGCCGCAGCCGAAAGTGCTGTTGCTCGACGAACCGCTCTCGGCGCTCGACTACAAGCTGCGCAAGGAGATGCAGATCGAGCTGAAGCGGCTGCAGCACGAGACCGGCATCACCTTCATCTTCGTCACTCACGACCAGGAAGAAGCGCTGACCATGTCGGACCGCATCGCGGTTATGTCGTCGGGCAAGATCCTGCAGGTCGGCTCGCCCTGGGACATCTACGACAAGCCGGCGGAACGCTTCGTGGCCGACTTCATCGGCGAAACCAATTTCCTCACCGCCGCCATTTCAGGCGTCGGCAATGGTAAGGCGCGCGCGACGCTCAAGTCCGGCACGACCATCGAGGCGACCGTTGCCGAAGGCTTCCAGCCCAAGGACAACGCCACCGTTGTGGTGCGGCCCGAGCATGCCAAGCTGACGAAGGACAAAGGCGACCTGTCTGGCACGGTCGAAAACATCGTCTATTTCGGCACCGACACGCATATCCATGTCCAGCTCGACAGCGGCGAGGCCTTCACCGTGCGCCAGCAAAACACGCGCAGCGCCGGCTGCGGTTTCGAGCGCGGCGACAAGGTCGGCATCATGATCGGCAACGACGCCGCGCAAGTGCTGAGGGACTGATGGCGACCGCGGAAGAAGTCGCCAAGGCAGCGGAACGGCGCGATGTCCGTGACCGCTGGCTTTTGTCAGCCCCGGCGCTGCTGGTCATCCTGTTCGCCGCCACCGGCCCGCTGCTGATCGTGCTGGTCTATTCGTTCCTGACTCCCGGCGCCTATGGCGACGTGAAATGGCAATTCTCGTCCGACGCCTGGACGTCGGTCTTCCTGGAACGCGATATTTTCGACGACACGCTGTCGCTGGCGGCGGCGCATGTCACCATTTTCTGGCGCTCGATCAAGCTCGCGGTGGTGACGACGCTCGCCACCTTGGCGCTCGGTTTCCCGACCGCCTATTTCATGGCCACGCGTAGCGAGAAAACACGCGATCTCTGGCTGTTCCTGATCACCATCCCATTCTGGACGAACCTGTTGATCCGCACCTTCGCGGTGCTGCAGATCATCCGCAACGAAGGCATCGTCAACACCATCCTTCTGAAGCTCGGCATCGTCTCGGCGCCGGTGCAGATCCTCTACACCGACACGGCGATCCTGATCGGCATGGCCTATGTCTACCTGCCGCTGATGGTGTTGCCGATCTATGCCAGCATGGAGAAGCTCGACTTCCGGCTGGTCGAGGCGGGCTACGATCTCTACGCGACACGCTTCAAGGTGCTGCGCAAGATCATTTTCCCGCTGGTCAAACCTGGTGTCATTGCCGGCTCCATCCTGGTCTTCATTCCGGCGCTCGGCGCCTATGTGACGCCGAGCGTGCTGGGCGGCGGCAAGAACATGATGCTGTCCAATCTGATCGAATTGCAGTTCGGACAGGGCCGCAACTGGCCGCTCGGCTCGGCGCTGTCGATCACGGTGATGATTATCGTCATGGTGGCGCTGCTCGCCTATGTGCGCAATGCCGGCAAGTCAGGGGTGCGGCATGGCTAGCAACTTCTCCATCAAGCACCAGCCTGGCTTCACCGCGATCGCGGCGACCTGTTTCGTGGTGCTCTATCTGCCGATCATCGTGCTGGTGATCTATGCCTTCAACGCGGCAAGCTCGACCTCGGAATGGGGCGGGTTTTCGCTGAAATGGTTCCAGTCGGCTTACCAGAACACGCAAGTCATCGATGCGACGCTGCGCTCGTTCCAGATCGGCGCCATCGCGGCGGTGCTGTCGACCATCTTCGCCACCATGGCGGCACTCGCCACCACGCGCACGGCGTCCTATCCCGGCCTCACCTTCAAATACGCGGCGATCAACCAGCCGCTGATGGTGCCCGAGATCGTCACCGGCGTGGCGCTGCTGATCTTCTTCTCGCGCATCAAGATCTTCACCGGCTATTCCGGCATCGGCTATCTGGTCGCCGCGCATACGGCGTTCTGCATTCCGTTCGCCTACCTGCCGATCCGTGCGCGGCTGGAGAATATGGACCTGACGCTGGAACGCGCCGCGGCCGATCTCTACGCCACGCCATGGAAGACCTTCCGCCGCATCACGCTGCCGCTTTTGTGGCCCGGTATCCTCGCCGGCCTGATGCTGGCCTTCGTCATCTCGCTCGATGACGTGGTTATCACCGAGTTCGTCAAATCGGGCGGCCAGGACACGCTGCCCACCTACATGCTCGGCCAGATCCGCCGCGGCATCACGCCTGAGATCAACGCGATATCGACCGCTTTCCTGCTGCTTTCGGTCGCGATCGTCACGTTGTTTTTCTTCGTCAGCAGGAAACGAGACTGAAACCGACAATGGGAGTTAAGACCATGAACTGGAAGACAACAGCGAGTGCCATGGGGTTGGCGCTGCTCGCTTCGACGGGCCTGGCCCGCGCCGACGGCGTGCTCAACATCTATAATTGGGGCAACTACACCAGTCCCGACGTGATCAAGAAGTTCGAAGCCAAATACAACATCAAGGTGACCATCACCGACTACGATTCCAACGATACGGCGCTGGCCAAGGTTCGCCAGGGCGGCACCGGTTTCGACATCGCGGTTCCGTCGCAGACCTACGTGCCGATCTGGATCAAGGAAGGTCTCGTCCAGGAGACCGATCCCGGCAAGATGGAGAACGCCAAGAACATCGCACCCGAATGGGCCAATCCCGACTTCGATCCCGGCCGTAAATACACCGTTCCGTGGGCTTGGGGCACGATCGGCGTCGTCGTCAATACCGACGCCTACAAGGGTCCGGCCAACACCTGGGGCATCATCTTCAACACGCCGGACGAGTTGAAGGGCAAGGTCAACGTCGTGCCGGAGATGGGCGACGTGATGTTCGCCGCGATCAAGTATGTCGGCGGCCAGCAGTGCACCGACGACAAGGCGGTGCTGAAGAAGGTACGCGACCTCCTGGTGGCGGCCAAGCCGAACTGGATCGCCATGGAATACAACACGATCGAGAAGATGGGCGCCGGCGACTTCAAGGCAACCAGCGACTGGAACGGCTCGGCGCTCCGCCAGCGCCTGGCCAACCCGGCCATCCACTTCAACTATCCGAAGGAAGGCTATGGCCTGTGGAGCGACAACGTCGTCGTTCTCAAGGAAGCCAAGAATGTCGAGAACGCCAAGCTGTTCCAGAACTTCATCATGGATCCGGAAAACGCGGCGGGCCTCTCGGCCTTCCATCGTTACGCCAACGCCATTGCCGGTTCGGACAAATACATGCCGGCCGACATGAAGGACGCGCCGGAAGTCGTCATTCCGGCCGACGCCAAGCCGCTTGGCGAACTGCAGCAGATGTGCGCCCCTGAGACGCAGGAGCTCTACACCAAGATCTGGACCGAACTGCAGAAGTAGTCACGGACCCAAGAGGCCCGGCGGCATATGGCGCCGGGCCTTTCCTTTTCTGGGAATGGCCTTTCATGGACTCTTATCGCAACAGCGATCCGCGGCCGCCGATCATGCACGGCTCGCCGCCCGCCATGGTGCCGCCCAGGCTCGACTGGGACAGGCCGCCCTGGAACCGCTGGGCTTTCCAGCACATCAGGGAAATCCTGCCGACCGCCGAAGTCTGGCGCGGCAATGGTCACCGCCACCGTCTCGAACGCGCCGAGGTCGATCTCGACAGGTTGGCGGTCGGGGACAGCGAGGGCAGGCCTTCGACGCTCGCCGGCTTGCTCGACGAGACCTATACGGACGGCTTCCTGGTGCTCAAGCACGGCAGGATAGCCTATGAGCGCTATTTCAACGGCATGGACGAGCGCACGCTGCATCTCTCGCAGTCGATGGCTAAATCGATCACCGGCTCGGTGTTCGGCATACTGGCCGGACGCGGCCTGATCGATCCGGCGAGGCCCGTCACCGATTATCTGCCGGAGCTTGGCGCCACCGGCTGGGCCGGCGCCAGCGTCCAGCATGTCTTGGACATGACGACCGGCGTGCGGTTCTCCGAGGAATATGTCGACCGCTATTCCGACATCGGCCAGGTCGATGTCGCCACCGGCTGGAAACCGGTGCCACCGGGCAGCGATCCGGATTTCCGCTGGCCCTCACACATGTTCGAGCTGATCCTGGGCTTGAAGGACACGGTTCGCACGCACGGCGCCCGGTTCGAGTACCGCTCGATCGAGACGGACGTGCTTGCCTTCATCATGGAACGGGTGACAGGCAAAAGGCTGTCGCAACTGGTTTCCGAGGAACTCTGGCAAAAGCTCGGTGCCGATGAAAGCGCCTGCTTCACCGTCGACAGCGCGGGCTACGCGCTGGCCGATGGCGGTTTCAACGCGACGCTGCGCGACTATGCCCGCTTCGGCCAGCTGATCCTCGACGATGGTCGCGGCATCGTGCCGGCCGACTGGATCGAGGCGACGCGCAGTGGCAAGCATGGTCCGGATTTCTCCGCCAGCCTGCCCGAGGGCAGCTATCGCAACCAGTTCTGGATCGAGAATCCGCGGTCGCGGGCGCTGATGTGCCGGGGCGTGTTCGGACAGATGATCCACATCGACTGGGACACAGGAATCGTCGTGGTGAAGCTGTCGACCTGGCCGGATTTCAGCAACATGGCCTATTCCGTGGCAACGCTGAAGGCCGTGCACGCCATAGCCGCGGCGCTCGCCTGAACCTCAAGAAAAAAGACTGGAAGGAAACGCCATGACCGGCAAGACCGCGTTCGAGACCCGCTACGGCTTCCGCCGCAACGAGGTGCAACTCGGCAACTGGCGCGAGAACCCGTTCAACCGGTGGTCATTCCAGAATCTCGGCGAACTGGTGCCGACCGCCCGCGTGACGGCGGCGCCGGCCGGCGTCGAGCCGCCGCTGCGGGATCTCGGCAGCTTGCTCGGCGAAAAGGTTTCGGTTGCCGCTGCGCCAGAGACGGTGGCCGAATTCCTCTTGCGCTCCAGCACCGACGCCCTGACGGTGATGAAAGGCGGCAAGATCATTGGTGACTGGTTCGCCCCACATATGGACTTCGGCGCGCGCCACATCATCTTTTCGGTCAGCAAATCGGTGACCGCCATCATCGCCGGCATACTGGAGGGCGAGGGGGTGTTCGACCCGGAAGCGCCGGTGACGAAGTACATTCCGGAGGCCAAAGGTTCGGCCTATGGCGATGCCAGCGCGCGGCATGTGCTCGACATGAGCGTCAGCCTCGATTTCGAGGAGGCCTATCTCGATCCCGAAAGCGCTTTTGCCCGCTATCGCCGCGCGACGCTGTGGAATCCCGGCGGCGGCACCGAAAGCCTGCGCGAATTCATCCTGACCTTGCAGCGGCTTGCCGAGCCGCATGGCCAGACCTTCCGCTACCGTTCCCCCAATTCCGACCTGCTCGGCCTGCTGTTGGAGCGGGCGTCGGGCCAGCGCTTCCCGGACCTGATGCGCGAGAAACTCTGGCTGCCGCTTGGCGCGGTCAGCGAGGCGTCGATCGGCGTCGACATGGAAGGCACGGCACGCACCGCCGGCGGTATTTCGGTGACGCCGCGTGACCTGGCGCGCATCGGCGAGATGATGCGGCAAGGCGGCACGGCCAATGGCCGCCGCATCGTGCCCGAAGCCTGGGTGCGCGACACCACCGTCACCGGCGGCAGCTCGGAAGCCTGGCAGCGCGGCGCCATGCTGCCGTTGTTCCCGAAGGGCCGCTACCGCAACAAATGGTATCAGACCGGCTTCGAAAATGGCGCCTATTGTGGGATCGGCATCCATGGCCAGTGGCTCTATGTCGATCCGAAAGCGGAAGTCGTCATCGCCAAGATGTCGTCGCAACCGGAGCCGGTCGACGATCCGCTGGATATCGAGATCGTCGCCTTCTTCGAGGCGCTGAGCCGGATAATCTGACCGCGCTCCGCCGGCCACATTAGAGCGGTTCATCGTTTGATAGAATCGCCGACCCACTCTAACTCTTTGTTTTTACGCAATTCCGGACGGAAAACCGTTGCACACTTTTCCTGGGATTGCTCTGGAGGCTGCTTTCCTGTGGACTTGCCGGCCTGATGGAGGCGCGGCGGTTGGCGGACCTGATGTCTGCGCCTATGGTCGCCGCTCTTTTCGAAAAGAGTGGGAATGACATGGCATCCGACATCAAGCGCATCGCAGCCATCATCGCGGCCGAAATCAACGCGCGGCCCGAACAGGCGGCCGCGGCGATCGGACTGCTCGATGAGGGCGCGACGGTGCCGTTTGTGGCGCGCTACCGCAAGGAAGTGACCGGCGGGCTTGACGACACGCAGCTGCGCGACCTTGCCGAGCGGCTTGCCTATCTGCGCGAACTCGATGCGCGCCGCGACACCATCCTCGGCTCGATCCGCGAGCAGGGCAAGCTGACCGAGGATCTCGAAGCCAAGATCGCGGCGGTGGCCACCAAGGCGGAGCTGGAAGACATCTATTTGCCTTACAAGCCGAAGCGCCGCACCAAGGCCGAGATCGCCAGGGAGCGGGGCCTCGGGCCTTTGGCGGAGGCGATCCTCGCTGACCGTTCGCTGGTGCCCGCCGAGGTGGCGCTGGCCTATGTCACCGAGGAGGTGGCCGACACCAAGGCAGCACTCGAGGGCGCGCGCGATATTCTCTCGGAGCAGTTCGCCGAAAATGCCGACCTTGTCGGCAAGCTGCGGAGCTACATGAAGGAGCGCGCCTTCCTGCGCGCCAGGGTGGTCGATGGCAAGCAGGAGGCCGGCGCGAAATTCTCCGACTATTTCGACCATGTCGAGCGTTGGTCCACGGCGCCGAGCCACCGCGCACTGGCCATGCTGCGCGGACGCAACGAGGAAGTCCTGTCGCTCGACATCGAGGTCGATGCGGATGACACCTCGCAGGTGAAGCCGGTCGAGCGCATGATCGCCAACGCCTATGCCATCGGTGGCAGCCTGCCGGGCGACCGCTGGCTTATGGAGGTCGCCGGCTGGACCTGGCGGATAAAACTGTCGCTGCACCTGACGCTCGATCTGATGCGCGATTTGCGCGAACGGGCCGAGGAAGAGGCGATCCACGTCTTTGCCCGTAACCTGAAGGATTTGCTGCTGGCGGCACCCGCCGGCTCAAGGCCGACGATGGGGCTCGACCCAGGTATCCGAACCGGCGTCAAGATCGCGGTGGTGGACGGCACCGGCAAGCTGGTGGCGACGACGACGGTCTATCCGTTCCCGCCGAGGAATGATGTGCGCGGCACGCAGGCCGAACTTGCCGCGCTGATCCGCCAGCACAAGGTCGAGTTGATCTCGATCGGCAACGGCACCGGCAGCCGCGAGACGGAGAAGCTGGTCGCCGACATGCTGTCCGACCTGCCTGCGGGGGCAGGGCCGAAGCCGCTCAAGGTGATCGTCAGCGAGGCGGGTGCCTCGATCTATTCGGCTTCGGCGGCGGCGGCGGCCGAGTTTCCCGGCCTCGACGTGTCGCTGCGCGGCGCGGTGTCGATCGCGCGGCGCCTGCAGGATCCGCTGGCCGAACTGGTCAAGATCGAACCGAAATCCATTGGCGTCGGCCAGTACCAGCACGATGTGGACCAGTATCGGCTTGGTCGCTCGCTGGAAGCGGTCGTGGAGGACGCCGTCAACGCGGTCGGCGTCGACCTCAACACCGCCTCGGCGCCGCTTTTGGCGCGCGTTTCAGGATTGGGCGCCTCGCTCGCCGACGCCATTGTCGCGCATCGCGACGCGACCGGACCATTCGCCAGCCGCAAGGAACTCCTCAAGGTGGCGCGGCTTGGACCGCGCGCCTTCGAGCAATGCGCCGGCTTTCTGCGCATTGCCAATGGCAGCGAGCCGCTCGATGCCTCGTCGGTGCATCCGGAAGCCTATGGCGTGGCCAAGAAGATCGTCGCCGCCTGTGGCCGCGACGTGCGTTCGCTGATGGGTGACAGCGCGGCGCTCAAGGCGCTCGATCCCCGCGTCTTCGTCGACGAGCGTTTCGGCCTGCCGACGGTGCGCGATATTCTTGCCGAGCTGGAGAAGCCCGCTCGCGACCCGCGCCCGGGCTTCAAGACCGCGACCTTCGCCGACGGTGTCGACGACATCAAGGATCTGAAGCCCGGCATGCTGCTGGAAGGCACGGTGACCAACGTCGCGGCGTTTGGCGCCTTCGTCGATATCGGGGTGCATCAGGACGGGCTGGTGCATGTCTCGCAACTGGCCGACCGTTTCATCAAGGACGCGCATGAGGTGGTCAAAGCCGGCGACGTGGTCAAGGTGCGCGTCGTCGATGTCGACATCAAGCGCAAGCGCATCGCGCTCTCCATGCGCAGGGATGGCGGCGAGGGCGGCGCATCGAAGGGTGGACCGCGCGACAATGGCGGCGGCAGGCCGGCGCCACGCTCGCCGGCGCCGCAACGCCAACCGGAGCGGCCGGCACAGCAGGGCGCGTTCGGCGCGGCGCTGGCGGACGCGCTGAAGCGGAAGTAGCTACCACGCCAGAACAGCCGGCTCCTTCTCAAGCCGGCCCAGCAGCCAGTCGCGAAAACTGGCGACCGGTGGATAGCCGCGCTTGTCGTGGGGAACGACAAGGTAATAGGCGCTGCGGCTTTGCATCGGCTGGCCGGGCGCCGGCACAAGCTGGCCGCGCTGCAATTCACCCTCGATGAGAAGCAGCGGCAACAGCGCCACGCCGAGCCCCGCCATGCAGGCCTGGGCAGCGGTGCCGAACTGTTCGAACTGCATTCCGGGTCCGGTCGGAGCGCTCAGGCCCTGATGCTCGAACCATTCGCTCCAGGCGCCGGGGCGCGTCGTCATGTGCAGCAGCGGCAAACGGCCAATGTCGGCCGGCGTGGCGATGGCGCGACCGGCGAGGAAGTCGGGGGAGACGACCGGGGCCACCGTTTCGCGCACCAGCAGCGTCGAGTCGGCTTCCGGCCAGTCCGGCAGGCCGTAGTGGATGGCCGCATCCAGCCTCTCCCTGGCGAAGTCGAAACGGCCGATGCGGGTGGCGAAGTTGATGGTTATGTCGGGATTGCTTTCGACGAAATCGGGGATCATCGGCATCAGCCAGCGGGTGCCGAAGGTCGGCAAAATGGCAAGGTTCAGGATGCCACTATGCCGATTGCTCATCAATCCGAGGGCTGCATCGCGCAATTGGCCAAGTGCCGAGCGCACCGCCTCGGCGTAGATTTCGCCCCCGGTCGACAGGCGGACGTTGCGGCTGTCGCGTTCGAACAGCCGGCGACCGAACTGATCCTCCAGAAGGCTGATCTGCCGGCTGACCGCGCCCTGGGTCAAATCCAGCTCCTGCGCGGCGGCGGTGAAGGAGCCGAGCCGGGCCACCGCCTCGAAGGCGGCGAGGGCACTGATGTTGGGCAAAAGACGTCGTTGGACACTCATGATCCATTACTAGCGCTCATTGATCGGTGAAGCAATTTCGTTTGATTTTCTCTAGCTGTGGGCCGATAAGCCGGGCTCACCTTTCGAAGGACAGAAAGCCATGGCCGCCGACAAGAATGCATTCGTCTGGGAAGACCCGTTCCTGATCGAGGACCAGCTTTCGGAAGACGAGCGCATGGTGCGCGACGGCGCTGCCGCCTTTGCCGCCGACAAGCTCGCGCCGCGCATCGAGGAAGCCTATCTCAACGAGACTTTCGACACGGCGATCTTCCGCGAGATGGGCGAGGCCGGCCTGCTCGGCATCAATATCCCCGAGGAGTTCGGTGGACTTGGCGCCAACTATGTCACCTATGGGCTGGTGGCGCGGGAAGTCGAACGCGTCGATAGCGGCTATCGCTCGATGATGTCGGTGCAGTCGTCGCTGGTGATGTATCCGATCCACGCCTATGGCTCGGATGAGCAGCGCAGGAAGTACCTGCCGAAGCTCGCCAGCGGCGAATGGATCGGCTGTTTCGGCCTGACTGAGCCGGATGCCGGCTCCGACCCCGGCGGCATGAAGACCCGCGCCGAAAAGACCGCCAACGGCTACAGGCTGACCGGCTCCAAGATGTGGATTTCCAATGCGCCGGTCGCCGACGTGTTCGTCGTCTGGGCGAAGCTGAAGGGCGAGAACGGCAAGGACGAAATCCGCGGCTTCGTGCTGGAAAAGGGCACGAAGGGGCTTTCGGCGCCGAAGATCGGCGGGAAGCTCAGCCTGCGCGCTTCGATCACCGGCGAAGTGGTGATGGAAGGCGTCGAGGTCGGCGAGGACGCGCTGCTGCCGAACGCCAAGGGCCTCGGCGGACCGTTCGGTTGCCTCAACCGGGCCCGCTACGGCATTTCCTGGGGTTCGATGGGGGCGGCGGAAGATTGCTGGCGCCGCGCTCGCCAGTATGGCCTCGACCGCAAGCAGTTCGGCAAGCCGCTGGCCGGCACGCAGCTTTACCAGAAGAAGCTCGCCGACATGCAGACCGAAATCGCACTGGGCTTGCAGGCGTCGCTGCGCGTCGGACGTCTGCTCGACGAAGGCAAGATGGCGCCTGAGATGATCTCGATCGTCAAGCGCAACAATTGCGGCAAGGCGCTCGACATCGCCCGCCAGGCCCGCGACATGCATGGCGGCAACGGCATCCAGATCGGCTACCACGTCATGCGCCACGCGCAGAACCTCGAGACCGTCAACACCTATGAAGGCACGCATGACGTGCACGCGCTGATCCTGGGACGGGCGCAGACGGGGATACAGGCGTTTTTCTGAGGGTTCGGTAGCCGTTTAATTTAGGTGCACCGCAACATCCGCTTGGAGAATGGCGGCCAGATGTGTCAGGGTTCGGCCAGCTAAACGCCGAACCCCGGGGTCCCATGGCAATTCTGGCAGCCGTCTACCACCTGACCCACTACAAATATGACCGGCCGGTGGTGCTTGGCCCCCAGATCATCAGGCTACAGCCGGCGCCGCATTCGCGCACCAAGGTGTTGAGCCATTCGCTCAAGGTCGAGCCGGCGAACCATTTCGTCAATCTCCAGCAGGACCCCTACGGTAATTTCCTCGCCCGGTTCGTCTTTCCCGAGCCGGTGACGGAGCTGAAGATCGAGGTCGACCTCGTCGCCGACATGACGGTCTACAATCCGTTCGATTTCTTCGTCGAACCCTCAGCTGAGGCGTTCCCGTTCGATTATCCCGAGGACATCAGGGATGATCTCGCCATCTACCGGACACCGGAGCCGGCGGGTCCGCTTCTCCAGGCTTTCCTGGAAACCGTCGATCGTAGCGCGCCCAACACGGTCAACTTCCTCGTCGACCTCAATGCGCGGCTGCAGCGCGAGATCGCCTATATCGTGCGCATGGAAACCGGCGTGTTCTCGCCGGAGGAAACTCTTGCCGCGGCCAAGGGCTCGTGCCGGGATTCGAGCTGGCTTCTGGTGCAGATCCTGCGCAATCTCGGTATCGCCGCGCGCTTCGTCTCCGGCTATCTGATCCAGCTCAAGCCCGACCTCATCGCGCTGGATGGGCCGGCCGGCACAGCGGTCGATTTCACCGACCTGCATGCCTGGTGCGAGGTCTATCTTCCCGGCGCCGGCTGGATCGGCTTCGACCCGACCTCCGGCCTGCTTACCGGCGAGAGCCATGTGCCGCTGGCAGCCACGCCGCATTTCCGCAATGCGGCACCGATTTCCGGCATGGCGAGCTTCGCCAATGTCGAATTCGGCTTCGAGATGCGGGTCGATCGCATCGCCGAACATCCGCGCATCACCAAGCCGTTCTCGGACGAAAGCTGGCAGGCGCTGGATGCGCTCGGCAACAAGGTCGATGCGGCACTCGAGGCCGGGGATGTGCGATTGACCATGGGCGGCGAGCCGACCTTCGTCTCGATCGACGATTTCGAATCCGCCGAGTGGAACACCGCCGCCGTCGGGCCGACCAAGCGCGAAAAGGCCGACGCGATGATCAGAAAACTGCGCGAACGTTTCGCGCCGGGCGGCTTCCTGCATTACGGCCAAGGCAAATGGTATCCAGGCGAGAGCCTGCCGCGCTGGACTTTTTCGCTCTACTGGCGCGCCGACGGCGAGCCGGTGTGGAGCGACCCGTCGCTGATCGCGCGGGAGAAAAGCGCGGCCGACATCGGGCCGAAGCAGGCCGAAAGCCTGCTGACGGCGATCGCCGGTGAGCTCGGCATCGACAAATCCATGGTCAGCGAAGCCTATGAGGATCCAGCCGAGTGGCTGCTCAAGGAGGGCAAGCTCCCCGACAATGTCGATCCGTCGAATTCGAAGCTCGAAGACCCGGAAGAACGCAGCCGCATGGCGAAGGTGTTCGAGCGCGGGCTGACCAAGCCGTCCGGCTACGTCCTGCCGGTGCAGCGCTGGAACAGCCAGGCGTCCGATCCGCGCTGGCGCTCGGAAAAATGGAAGACGCGGCGCGGCCGGCTGTTCCTGGTGCCGGGCGATTCACCGGTCGGCTACCGTCTGCCGCTCGGCACGCTGCCCTATGTGCCCCCGGCGCAATTTCCTTACATCGTGCCGGTAGACCCGTCGCTGCCGCGCGGTGCGCTGCCCGCGCGAGAAGCGATCCTGCGCTCCGTTGCCCCGGCGGAACTGGAAGGCGCCGACGAAATGGCGCGGCGCCAGCAGGCGGCCTCGTTCACGGCGGCGACCGGCCAGCAGGACCGCGTCGAGCAGGAGATCACCGAGATCGGCGGCGCGGTGCGCACCGCGCTTTCGGTCGAGCCGCGCGACGGGCGGCTGTGCGTGTTCATGCCGCCGGTCGAGGCGCTGGAAGACTATCTCGAACTGGTCGCGGCGGCCGAGAACGCCGCAAAGGCGATTGGCCTGCCGGTTCACATCGAGGGTTACGGCCCGCCGCATGATCCGCGCCTCAACGTCATCCGCGTGGCGCCCGATCCCGGCGTCATCGAGGTCAACATCCATCCGGCTTCCAACTGGCACGATTGCGTGGCGACCACCACGGCGATCTACGACGAGGCGCGGCAGACCCGGCTTGGCGCCGACAAGTTCATGATCGACGGCCGCCATACCGGCACCGGCGGCGGCAACCATGTCGTGGTCGGCGGCGCCACGCCCAATGACAGCCCGTTCCTGCGCCGGCCCGATCTGTTGAAGAGCCTGGTGCTGCAATGGCAGCGGCATCCCTCGCTCTCCTATCTGTTCTCCGGCCTGTTCATCGGCCCGACCAGCCAGGCGCCGCGCTTCGACGAGGCACGCCACGATTCGCTCTACGAACTCGAGATCGCGATGGCCCAGGTGCCACATCCGAACCAGGGCGCGGCACCCTTGCCGTGGCTGGTCGACCGGTTGTTCCGCAACCTGTTGACCGATGTCACCGGCAATACGCACCGCTCGGAAATCTGCATCGACAAGCTGTTTTCCCCGGATGGCCCGACTGGCCGGCTTGGCCTTGTCGAATTCCGCGGGTTCGAGATGCCACCCAATGCGCGCATGTCCCTGGCGCAGCAGCTTCTGGTCCGCGCCATCATCGCCCGTGCGTGGAAGAACCCGCTCGACGGACGCTTCGTGCGCTGGGGCACCTCGCTGCATGACCGCTTCATGCTGCCGCACCATGTCTGGGCCGATTTCCTCGACGTGCTCGACGACCTCAAGCTCAACGGCTTCGAGTTCAGGCCCGAATGGTTCGACGCCCAACTCGAATTCCGTTTTCCCTTCTGTGGCGAAGTCCAGCATGCCGGCGTCAAACTGGAGCTCAGGCAAGCGCTGGAGCCTTGGCATGTGATGGGCGAGCAGGGGGCGATCGGCGGCACGGTGCGTTTCGTCGATTCCTCGGTCGAACGGCTGCAGGTCAAGACCGAAGGCCTCAATCCAGAGCGCCATGCGATCGTCTGCAATGGCCGCATCGTGCCGATGAAGGTAACGGACAACAGAGAGATCGCTGTGGCCGGCGTCCGCTTCAAGGCCTGGCAGCCGGCGTCGGGCCTGCATCCGGCACTCCCGGTCAACACGCCGCTGGTGTTCGACATCTATGACCGCTGGTCCGGCCGGGCGGTCGGTGGCTGCGTCTACCATGTCGCGCATCCCGGCGGGCGCAACTACGAGACGTTCCCGGTCAACGGCAACGAGGCGGAGGCACGGCGGCTCGCCCGCTTCGAGGCGCGCGGCCACACGCCATCGGGCTATGTGTTGCGCGAGGAACAGCCGGCGGAAGATTTTCCGATGACCCTTGACCTCAGGCGTCCACCAAGACTGTGATCTGACATGGCAAAGGGGAATCACAAAAGGGTACGCGGCAAGCCGCAGGCTCGTAGCCTGCTGGAGCACTACCAGCCGATCGACGGCGTCGTCGACGAGATGGTCGACGCGTCAGGCAATCCCCGTCCGGCCTGGAAGCATTTTGTCGAGGCACTGGACGAACTCGGAGCCGAAAAGCTTGGCCAGCGCTTCGCCCGAGCCGACCAGTATCTGCGCGATGCCGGTGTTTACTACCGCGTTTATGACAAGGCGGGCGCCAACGAGCGCGAATGGCCGCTGGCGCATATTCCCCTGCTCATCGAGGACAGCGAGTGGCAGGCGATCAGCGCCGGCCTCGTGCAGCGCGCCGACCTGTTCGAGGAAATCGTCGCCGATATCCATGGGCAGAACCGGCTGGTCGAAAAAGGCATCCTGCCGGCAGGGCTGATCGCGGCGAGCCCTGAATATTTGCGGCCGGTGGTCGGCACCAGGCCGGCCGGGGGGCATTTCCTGCACTTCTGCGCCTTCGAGCTCGGCCGCGGGCCCGATGGCCGCTGGTGGGTGCTGGGCGACCGCACCCAGGCGCCTTCGGGCGCCGGCTTCGCGCTGGAGAACCGGGTCGCCACGACGCGCGCTTTGTCCGACATCTATGGCGAGATGCATGTGCACCGGCTCGCCGGCTTCTTTCGCCGCTTCCGCGACGCGCTGATCGGCATGGCCAAGGAGAGCGACGGCCGCGTCGCCATCCTGACGCCGGGACCGCTCAACGAAACCTATTACGAGCACGCCTATATCGCCCGCTATCTCGGCATCATGCTGCTCGAAGGCGAGGATCTGACCGTTTCCGGCGGCAGGTTGATGGTGCGCACCGTGTCGGGCCTGATGCCGATCAGCGTGCTGTGGCGGCGGCTCGATGCCGCCTTCGCCGATCCGCTCGAATTGCGGCCGGATTCGCAGATCGGCACGCCGGGCCTGGTCGAGGCGATCCGGCAAGGCACGGTGTCCACCGTCAACGCGCTGGGATCGGGCCTGATGGAGACCCGTGCGCTGCTTGCCTTCCTGCCCAAGATCGCGCGCGAATTGTGGGGCGAGGAGCTGCTTTTGCCCAGCGTGGCGACATGGTGGTGCGGGCAGGAGACGGAGCGCGCCCATGTGCTCGCCAACATCGACCGCATGGTGGTCGGCCCGGCATTGTCGACAAGGCTGGCCTTCGAGGATGACGGACAGACGAAGCTCGGCGCGGCGCTGTCGGCCGGGGAGCGGGCGGATCTGGTGGCGCGCATCGAACGCGATGGCGAGGCCTTCGTCGGCCAGGAAGCGGTGACGCTGTCGACGACGCCGGTCTATGTCGGCGGCTGGCTGGAACCGCGGCCGGCGAGCCTGCGCGTCTATCTGGCGCGCACGCCCGAAGGATGGACGGTGATGCCGGGCGGGTTTGCCCGCGTCGGCCTGTCGCTCGACCCGACGGCAATCGCCATGCAGCGTGGCGGCCAGGCGGCCGATGTCTGGGTGGTAAGCGACAGGCCGGTCGAGCGCGAGACGCTGCTGCCGCGGGAGAGCGACAGCTTCAACCGTACCAGGCCCGGCAGCCTGCCCAGCCGCGCGGCGGAAAACCTGACCTGGCTCGGCCGCTACATCGAACGCTCGGAAGATACGGTGCGCATCCTGCGCGCCTATCATGTGCGGCTCGCCGAAACCTCCGACCCGGACATGCCGCTGCTGGCCGATATCAGGGACTATCTCGAACCGTTCGGCATCGATGTCGAAACGGCGATCCCACCAGGACTGATCGGCACGCTCGACAGCGCCGTCTACAGCGCCGGCCAGATCCGCGACCGGTTTTCGCCGGATGGATGGCTGGCGCTCAAGGATTTGTCGAAGACCATCCATCATTTCGCCACCGCCGTGGCGCCGGGCGACGACGCGACGCGGGCCATGACCGTCATCCTGCGCAAGCTCGCCGGGTTTTCCGGCCTTTTGCACGAGAATATGTACCGCTTCGCCGGCTGGCGCTTCCTCGAGATCGGCCGGCGGCTGGAGCGCGGCATCCAGATCGCCTGCACGCTCGCCAGGCTGACCAGCCGCGAGGCGCCGGACGGGGCGCTGGATATGATGCTGGAGATCGGCGACAGCGTGATGACCCATCGCCGGCAATATCCGGTGCAGGCCGGCCGACGCACGGTGATCGATCTCCTGGCGCTCGATCCGCTCAATCCCCGCTCCATCCTGTTCCAGTTGGAACGGCTGAGGGCCGAGATCGGGCTGTTGCCGTCCGTCGGCGGCGAAGGACACATGTCGGCGGCGGCGAAGGAAATTCTGCAGCTCAACACCGCCATCGCCATCAAGGAACCGGCCGACATGACAGCGAAGGCGCTGAACGAACTCGCCAGCGAGATCGGCGGCCTCTACAACAGCCTCGCCAAAGCCTATTTCGGGTAGAAAGCGATGGCCATGCTGTACGACATCCGGCTTCTGCTCCATTACGACTACGCCGCCGCCGCCGGCGGCGGCCGGCATCAGGTGCGGGTGCTGCCGCCGACCATTGGCGGCGTTCAGCGGGTCATCGCCGCTTCGCTCTCCTTCGAGCCGGCGCCCAATGAACGATCCGACTTCACGGATTTTTTCGGCAACAACGTGACCTCGATCGCCTTTCGCGACGCCCATGACGCGCTCGATATCAGGATGAGCGCGCGCGTGGCGGTGTCGCGGCCCGAGCCTGGGCTCGACGTGTCGCCCGATATCGGCCGGCTCAGGCGGGAACTGGCCGCCGTTCGATCGCTGGCGCCTGCCTCGCCGCACCATTTCCTGACCGCCAGCAGCCATGCGGGCATCGATGCGGCGATCACCGCATTCGCCCAAGACAGCGTCGGGAACTCCGCCGCCGGGACGGCGATGAACCTATGCAACCGTATCCATCGCGATTTCACCTATGACGGTGAAGCGACCACGGTGCGGACCCGGGCCAGCGATGCCTTCCGGCTGAAGCGGGGCGTCTGCCAGGACTTCTCCCACATCATGATCGCCGGCTTGCGTGGGCTCGGCATACCGGCCGGCTATGTCAGCGGCTTCCTGCGCACCATTCCGCCCAAGGGCAAACCCCGGCTGGAAGGCGCGGATGCCATGCATGCCTGGGTCAAGGTCTGGTGCGGGCGTGACGCCGGCTGGCAGGAGTTTGATCCGACCAACGGCATGCGCGCTTCCAACGACCATATCACCGTCGGTTACGGGCGCGACTATTCGGATGTCGCGCCCATCGTCGGTGTGCTGAAGACGACCGGCGGCCAGGTCGGCGAGCAGGCTGTCGACGTCATCCCGGTGGTGCTCGAAAAGGCGTAAAACAGGGGCGCGGCGACTTGCCCCGCGCCGCGAAAGCCCGCAAAGGGATGGAGTAGACTTCTCAAACATCGATACGGCCATTAGTCTGTATTCGTTTCGAGGGAGAATAGTCTTAAGCTGCTGGGTACAGGTACGGGGTTTGTCATTGAAAACGGTCAGCGTCGTCATACCCGCCCACAATGCGGCGGCAACGATCGCTAAAACCCTGGCGTCGCTCGGCGGAGAGGCCGGGTTTATCGGCGAGATACTGCTGGTCGACGACCAATCGACCGATGGCACGGCCCATGCAGCACGGCAGGCCGCGGCGCAATCATCCCTGCCGCTGCGTGTGCTGCCGGCCAGTTGCCGCGACGCTGGCGGCGCCCGCAACCT
The DNA here is from genome assembly GCF_020165665.1 of Mesorhizobium sp. BH1-1-4. Classification (NCBI taxonomy): domain Bacteria; kingdom Pseudomonadati; phylum Pseudomonadota; class Alphaproteobacteria; order Hyphomicrobiales; family Phyllobacteriaceae; genus Mesorhizobium; species Mesorhizobium sp. BH1-1-4. The sequence goes on along the minus strand of NZ_JAIUIN010000009.1, from coordinate 140,080 downwards.
TGCGCTCGATGAGGCGGCCCATCCGTGGGTCTACCTGATCGACGCCGACGACCTGCATCTTGAGGGTGGCCTGCGCTCCTTGCTGGCGCGGGCGGAAATCCAGCCCAAGGCCGACATGATCGTCGGTGCCTTCCGGCGCAGGGTGAACGGCCAGGACCGGCAGATCAAGGTGCCAAACGGCTATACAGCGGCCTGCCTCGCCAATGCCTCCGCCTATGTGAAGGGGGATATACGCTCGGTGGCGGTGGGCAGCGTGCTGGCTTCCCGGCGTCTCATCGGCGAGACCCGCTTCCCGGTCGGGCTCGCCTTCGACGAGGACACGCTGTTCTGGGCGCGGCTGATGAGCAAGGCGTCGCTGGCCATGGTTCAGCGACCCGTCATGATCTACGAAGTCTCAGCGGAGCGCTCGGACGATCGCTTCACGCTCAACCCGGTGCGGCGCTTTCTGGACTGGCGCCGGGAGCTGCGTACGCTCACCGATTGCGGCATTCCGATTTCGGCACTGAAGGCCAGGGAGGGCCTCGTCGCACTCAAGATTGCCAGGGTTCACTATGCGCGCGGCGACCTGGATACCGCCGCGCGCTTCCTGGCGGTGGCCGAGGCCGCACCGAAGCGTCGCTCGGAGGCCTGGCGCTGCCTGCGCTACAAGCTCAAGCTCAAGGTGCGGCGTAGGTTGTCGGTTCCGCTGACCCAGATGCAGGGCGCGTTGTAGGCCTCCAGCCATGCCAGTTGCCGACGCCGCCAGGATCGCCTGGTTTTCAGTGGGCGTGTGGAACCTGCAGTCAGCCAGCAGCTTATCTACGCATATTCGCGTGGAGCTTACATGCTGCAGAGATCCAGATTGTCGCTCAGCCAGTCGGCCGACATAGACGGTTCGCCGAGGGCCGGGGCGCAAAGCTCGGCCGAGCACGCCGCGCTGACCTATGTCAGCGATGCCGAGCCCGGTATCCGCCGCCTGAAGGCTGGCAAGGGATTTGCCTACAAGGGGCCGGGCGGGAAAGCGGTCTCCGATGCCGACAAGGCGCGCATCGCGGCGATCGTCATTCCGCCGGCCTGGACCGATGTCTGGATTTCGACCGATCCCAATGGGCATATCCAGGCGACCGGGAGGGATCAGCGGGGACGAAAGCAGTATCGCTATCATCCGCAATGGGCCGAGGAGCGCGACGGCGCCAAATATTCGAGCCTCGTCGCTTTCGCCGAAAGCCTGCCGGAGCTTCGGCGCGGGATCGACAGCGACCTGCGCCGTCACGGCCTGCCGCTCGAACGCGTCGTCGCCGCGGTGGTCTGGCTGCTCGACAACACGATGATCCGCGTCGGCAATGCCGCCTATGCACGTGACAACAAGAGCTTCGGCCTGACGACATTGCGGGACCGGCATGTCGACATCAAGGGATCCAGCCTGCGCTTCGCCTTCAAGGGCAAGTCCGGCAAGGAATGGAGATTGAAGCTGGTCGACCGCCGCATCGCGGGAATCGTGCGCGGCGCGCAGGACCTGCCTGGCCAAAAACTGTTCCAATATCTCGACGAGGACGGCAACAGACGCCCTGTCCGTTCCGACGACGTCAACCGCTATATCCGCGAAGCGGTCGGCGATGCATTCAGTTCGAAGCATTTCCGCACATGGGGCGGCACCATCCATGCCGCGTCGCTGTTCGCGCAGACGGAACTGCCAGAAAGCCAGGCTCAGCAAAAGCGGGTGATGAACAGCGTCATCGACAAGGTGGCGGAGCGGCTGGGCAATACGCGCGCGGTCTGCCGCAAGTGCTATATCCATCCGCAGGTCTTCGAGGCCTGGAGCGAAGGACGGCTGCTTGCCGAAATGGCGCAGGCCAACAGGCGCAAGCGCTCCATCGACGGCCTCGATGAAGAAGAGGCGCTGGTTCTGCGGTGGCTGAAGACGCGCGAGAGCTGACAGGCGGCAAGCGGCCTGAGCCAAATCCGCGACCCCTGATTTTTTTATCGACGCCGTGTCGGGATCGGTCCTACTGTTTCGTCCTTTGACAGAGAAAGGACCTGATATGCTGTATGCCATCCTGTGTTACGCTTCCGAAGACGTCGTCAGCTCCTGGAGCAAGGCGCAGGACGACGACGTCATGGCCAAGCTCCTCAACGTCCAGGACAAATATGCCAAGGCCGGCCGGCTCGGCCCGGTGGCGCGGCTTCTGCCGACGACGGCGGCGACGACGCTGCGCAAGGTCAAGGGCGAATCCGTCGTCATCGACGGGCCGTTCGCCGAGACCAAGGAGCAATTCCTCGGTTTCTATACGCTAGAATGCGCCGATCTCGACGAAGCGGTCGAATTCGCCCGCGAACTCTCCGAGGTCAACCCGAGCGGCGGCTCCTATGAGATCAGGCCGGTGTCCGTCTTCAATCCCACCAAGGTGGCCGTATGACCGAACTTGCCTGGATAAGCTCGGCCATCAGTGCCGCCCGCCCGCAGGCGATGGGCGCGCTGCTGCGCTATTTCCGCGACCTCGACACGGCGGAGGAAGCTTTCCAGGATGCCTGCCTCAGGGCGCTCAAGAACTGGCCGCAGAACGGGCCGCCGCGCGATCCGGCGGCCTGGCTGATCTTTGTCGGCCGCAACAGCGGCATCGACGCGGTGCGCAAGCGCGCCAAGCAGGCGCCGATGCCGGAGGAAGACCAGATTTCCGATCTGGAGGATGCCGAAAGCGACATTGCCGAGCGGCTGGACGGTGCGCATTACCGCGACGACATATTGCGGCTCCTGTTCATCTGCTGTCACCCTGATTTGCCAGCGACGCAGCAGATCGGGGTCGCGTTGCGCATCGTCTCCGGCCTCACAGTCAAGCAGATCGCACGCGCCTTCCTGGTCGGCGAGAGCGCCATGGAGCAGCGCATCACCCGCGCCAAGGCGCGCATTGCCGACGCCGGCGTGCCGTTCGAGACGCCTGATGCCGTCGAGCGCTCCGAACGGCTCGCGGCGGTCGCCGCCATGGTCTACCTGATCTTCAACGAGGGGTACTCCACCAACAGCGGCGAGGCGCCGGCCCGCGCGCCGCTCTGCGAGGAGGCGATCCGGCTGGCCCGGCTGCTGCTGAGGCTGTTCCAGACCGAGCCGGAGATCATGGGGCTGACGGCATTGCTTCTGCTGCAGCACGCGCGCGCGCCGGCCCGTTTCGACGGCGACGGTGAGATCGTGCTGCTCGAGGACCAGGACCGGAGCCTGTGGAGCCGCAAGATGATCGACGAAGGGCTGGCGCTGGTCGACAAGGCCTTGCGCCACCGCAAGCCCGGCCCTTACCAGGTGCAGGCGGCGATCGCGGCCCTGCATGCGCGGGCCGAGAAGGCCGAGGACACGGACTGGGTGGAGATTGACCTGCTCTACGGCCTGCTCGAACAGATGCAGCCGTCGCCGGTCATCACGCTCAACCGTGCGGTCGCGGTCGCCAAAGTGCGCGGACCGGAAGCGGCCCTGGCGATGATCGAGCCGCTCGAGCAGAGGCTTTCCGGCTATTTCCACTTCTTCGGCCTCAAGGGCGGGCTGTTGATGCAACTCGACCGGGGCGAGGAGGCGCGCATCGCCTTCGACCGCGCCATCGCGCTTGCCAACACGGCGGCCGAAGCAGCCCATATCCGCATGCATATCGACCGTCTGATCAAGGACGGCGCCGTGCGCGCGCCGGCGAAGAAGGCAAACTGAAAGCCTCTACCGTTCTGCTCAAGCTCGTCTGGCTCAATCGTGCGATCCGGGCTTGGACCATGCCGGGGTGGCGATTTTCCCTTGAAACAGGTAATGGCACGCCATCACAGCCCCTTCCGGCCGCGACGGCACCGGTAAGGCATGGCGCAAGGCGTCGACCCAGCCATACGAGCGGCGGGATCTGAAAGGAACAAAATGACGATAGCGAAGGAAACGACCGAGCTTCTGGCGAAACTGGGCGTGGCCAAGGACGCGCTTGCCGGCGGCGACCTGATCGTGCGCAGCCCGGTGACGGGTGAACAGATCGCGGCGCTGAAGACGATCACGCCGGCCGACGCGGCCAAGACCATCGACGAGGCGCACAAGGCGTTCCAGTCCTGGCGGCTGGTGCCGGGTCCCAAGCGCGGCGAACTGGTGCGGCTGCTCGGCGAGGAACTGCGCGCGCACAAGGCCGAGCTGGGCCGGCTGGTGTCGATCGAGGTCGGCAAGATCCCGTCCGAGGGGCTCGGCGAAGTACAGGAGATGATCGACATCTGCGATTTCGCCGTTGGTCTTTCCCGGCAATTGTATGGTCTCACCATCGCCACCGAGCGTCCTGGCCACCGCATGATGGAAACGTGGCATCCGCTGGGCGTCGTCGGCGTCATCTCCGCCTTCAACTTCCCGGTCGCCGTGTGGTCGTGGAACGCGGCCCTTGCGCTGGTCTGCGGCGATGCGGTGGTGTGGAAGCCGTCTGAGAAAACACCGCTGACGGCACTTGCCTGCGAAGCGATCTTCAAGCGTGCCGTCAAGCGCTTCGGCGCGGACGCTCCGCAAGGCCTGGCGCCCGTGCTGATTGGCGACCGTGCGGTCGGCGAGATCCTGGTCGACCATCCGAAGGTGCCGCTGGTTTCGGCCACCGGCTCGACCCGCATGGGCCGGGATGTCGGGCCGCGCCTGGCCAAGCGCTTCGCCCGCGCCGTGCTGGAACTCGGCGGTAACAATGCCGGCATCGTCTGCCCGACGGCCGATCTCGACATGGCGCTGCGCGCTATCGCTTTCGGCGCCATGGGCACCGCCGGCCAGCGTTGCACGACGCTGCGTCGCCTGTTCGTTCATGACAGCGTCTACGACGCCTTGGTGCCGCGCCTGAAAAAGGCCTATCAGAGCGTTTCGGTCGGCAATCCGCTGGAGACCTCGTCGCTGGTCGGGCCACTGATCGACAAGGCTGCCTTCGATGCCATGCAGAAGGCGCTGAGCGAAGCGGTTTCACATGGCGGCAAGGTGACCGGCGGCACGCGGGCCGAGAACGGCCATCCCGATGCCTATTATGTCCATCCAGCACTGGTCGAAATGCCCAAACAAGTCGCACCGGTGACGGAAGAGACCTTCGCCCCGATCCTCTATGTAATGAAGTATTCCGATTTCGACGCCGTGCTCGATGAGCACAATGCGGTCGGCGCCGGCCTGTCGTCGTCGATCTTCACCCGCGACCTGCAGGAATCCGAGCGCTTCCTCGGCGTCGATGGTTCGGACTGCGGCATCGCCAACGTCAACATCGGCACGTCGGGGGCCGAGATCGGCGGTGCCTTTGGCGGCGAGAAGGAAACCGGCGGCGGCCGCGAAAGCGGTTCGGACGCGTGGAAGGCCTATATGCGCCGCGCCACCAACACGGTGAACTATTCCAAGGCACTGCCGCTCGCCCAGGGCGTCTCGTTCGACATCGATTGAGAACGCCTGGGGTTGCCGCTGTCAGTGTCGATCAGGCTCCGCGAGCATCAATCGACACGGCTGCAACGCTGGACAGCTTCTGACGCTTGTCCAGCGTCGGCTTTTCATGACTGGGCGCCGGCAGAGCCAGCCGACGCCGCCGGGGTCGTCGGCGTCGCGCAGCCACGCAGATGCGGAACCGGTCAATCCACCTGTTCTGGCGCAATTCCGGACGGAAAACGTTTCACAGTTTTGCTGGAATGGCTCTCGTGCGCCGCTGCTCAGCCGTCGCCTTGCGATGGCGGAAAACAGGCCTTGAAGGCGGTGTCGACGACGGCCAGCTTGGCCGCCTGGACGGTCATGTATTCCTCGTAAAATCGGTGTGACACCCACATCACCGAGTGGCCGCGCTGGCCAAGCCAGCCAATGCTGCCGAGTTCCTCCGCCGTGCGCAGTTTGCGGCCGAGATGGGTCCGCGAGAGCTTGAGCCATTTGGCGAAGTCGCCGATCGAAACCACGCCGGTCGGAATTCGCTCCAACCCGGCATGGTCCGGGTCGATGCCCGACATCAGCCAGTCCATGACTATGCCGCCATTGTTGAGCCAGATGAACAGCGAAAAGGTCTGGTTGGGTTCGCGCACTGGTTTTGACGCCAGCAGTCCGTCGGCCACCAGGGGCTGCAGCGTGGCGAGCATTTCGGGCCGCTCGAGAAACCTGGCCAGCCGATCGCCGCCGTCGATGTGGTCGAGCGTGCGCAGATGGGCTGTCACCCAGCCGGTGAATCGCTCAATGGTGGCCGCCGTCGGCTGCAAGGGATGCGTTCGGCCGTCCCCGCCGGCCACATACTCGGCGATGTTGTAGTGCAGCATCTCCTTGATGAAGGCGTCCGCCGTGTTGCGGCTGGCCACAGCGTTCTTGTGCACGACCTCGATGAAACGCGATACGGTCAGTTCCTTGCGGCGGTCGTTGGGGTCGCGCCTGAAGTGCATGGCAAGGCCGACATGACCCAGCAGCCAACGCTGCTGCGTGGCAAAGATGGAAGCCAACCGGGGGCTCTCCTCGTAGATACGGATCAGGGACTGCGACTGTTCCTGAACGTAGCGGTGCAAGGCTGGGTGGCCGGCTATGTCCTCCAGATTCAGCGCTGATCTCCCGATACTTGACCAAACTCGGATGGCGAGTTTGCGTTCCCCATTTTTCAGTCTTCAACATTTGTGTCCAGACGTACTTCGGTTCAATAGGGCGTTATTCTCCCGGCTGCGGGCTGTGCGACCACAAGCGTGGTGTCGCGGCGCGCCAGCCCCTGCACCAGCGGCCGAATCGGTCGACATAGATGTAGATGACCGGCGTCGTGTAGAGGGTCAGAATCTGGCTGAGGATCAGGCCGCCGACAATGGCGATGCCCAGTGGCTGGCGCAGCTCGGCGCCTTCGCCAAGGCCGATCGCCAGCGGCACGGCGCCGAACAGTGCCGCCATGGTCGTCATCATGATCGGTCGGAAGCGCAGCAGGCACGCCTGGTAAATGGCCTCATGCGCCGGCTTGCCGTCGTTGCGCTCGGCGGCCAGCGCGAAGTCGATCATCATGATGGCGTTCTTCTTGACGATGCCGATCAGGAGGATGATGCCGATCAACGCCATGATCGAGAACTCGATGTTGAACAGGGTCAGCGCCAGCAAGGCGCCGACGCCGGCCGAGGGCAAGGTCGAGAGAATAGTCAGCGGATGCGCGTAGCTTTCGTAGAGGATGCCGAGCACGACATAGACGGCAATCAGCGCGGCGAGGATCAGCAGCGGCTGATCGGAGAGCGAATCCTGGAAGACGCGCGCCGTGCCCTGGAAACTGCCGTGGATGCTGGCCGGCATGCCGATGCGGTCGGCGGCCGCATTGATCGCCGCCACGCCTTCGCTGAGCGCCACTCCGGGTGCTAGGTTGAAGGACAGTGTGGTGGCGACGAACAGGCCCTGGTGGTTGACCGACAGCGGCGTGCTGCCTGGTCCGTAATGCGCGACGGCCGACAGCGGCACCATGGTCTCGGCTCCGGTGCTGACAGCTGAACCGGTCGAAGCCGCGGCCCTGCCGGTGCTGGTGATGGAATTGTTGGCCTGGTTGCGCGCGGCGTCGGCGGCGATCGACTGGGCGTTGGTGGACTTGCCGGGTGCGACGAAGGTGCCGGCAACCGCGTTGCTCGACTGCGATCCGCCGACCGATCCGCCGGACGTGCTGACATAGACTTTTTTCAGCGCGTCCGGGGTCTGCCAGTATTGCGGCGCCACCTCCATGATGACGTGGTACTGGTTGCGCTGGACATAGATGGTGGACACCTGGCGCTGGCCGAACGCGTCGTAGAGCGTGTTGTCGATCTGGCTTGCCGAAATGCCGAGGCGCGTTGCCGTATCGCGATCGATGGTGACGTCGGCCTCCAGACCCTTGTTCTGCTGGTCGCTGTTGACGTCGGTGAGCTTGGGTTCGGTCTGCAACGCCGCCGCGAGTTTCGGCGCCCACTGCGCCAGTTCGTCGAAACTGTCGCCCTGCAGGGCGTACTGGTATTGCGCGTTCGACTGGCGGCCACCGACGCGTATATCCTGCACCGCCTGCAGGAAAAGCGTGGCGCCCGGCACCACTGCCAGTTCGGGCCGCAGCCTGGCGATGACCTGGTCGGCGGAGATCTTGCGCTCGACCAGCGGCTTCAGCGAGACGAACATGTAGCCGGAATTGGTCTGGCCGCCGCCGGTGACGCCGACCGCGGTGTCGACTGCCGGGTCCTTGCTGACGATGTCGGCGAACTGGGTGAGCTTCCGCGACATCGACTGGAAGGAGGTTGCCTGGTCGGCCTGGATCGAGCCGGTCAGCCTTCCCGTATCCTGCTGCGGGAAGAAGCCTTTCGGGATGGTGGCATAGAGGTAGCCATTGAGACAGAGCGTTGCCACCAGAACCGCCATGACCAGCAGCGGATTGTCGAGTGCCCAGGACAGCGACCGGCGATAGAAGCCCAGCATGGCCTCGAAGATACGCTCGCTGAAGCGGTAGAGCCGGCCGTGTTCGCGTTCACCATCGGGGCGCAGCAGGATCGAGCACATCATCGGCGTGGTGGTCAGCGATATGGCGAGCGAGACCAGGATCGCCGCCGACAGGGTGACCGCGAATTCGCGAAACAGCCGGCCGACGATGCCGCCCATGAGCAGGATCGGGATGAAGACGGCGATCAGCGACAGGCTCATCGACAGCACGGTGAAGCCGACCTCCCGGGAGCCCTTGATCGCCGCCTCCATGCGACCCATGCCGGCAGCGGTGTGGCGGGCGATGTTTTCGAGCACCACGATGGCGTCGTCGACGACGAAGCCGGTTGCCACCGTCATCGCCATCAGCGACAGATTGTCGATGCTGAAGCCGAGCACATACATGGCGCCCAGCGTGCCCACCAGCGACACCGGCACGGCCACGATCGGCACCAGCGCCGAGCGCACATCGCGCAGGAAGGCAAAGACGACGAGGATCACCAGGCCGATGGCAATCATCAACGTCCGCGCGACCTCGCTCAGCGAAGCGCGGATCGTGGTCGAGCGGTCGAGCGCCACCGACAGGTCGATGGCCGGCGAGATCGAGGCCCGCAGCGTTGGCAGCAGTGCCTTCACCCGGTCCACGGTCTCGATGATGTTGGCGTTGGGCGAGCGGTTGAGGATGATCAGCACGCCTGGCTTGCCGTTGGCAAGACCGGCATTGCGGATGTTCTCGACGGAATCGTTGACCTGGCCGACATCGGAAAGCCTCACCGGTGCGCCTTTCCGGTAGGCGACGATCAGGGAGCGATAGGCGTCGGCCTGGTTGGCCTGGTCGTTGGCGTAGATCTGATAACGCTGGTCGCCGACGTCGATCGCGCCCTTCGGACTATGGGCGTTGGCCGAGGCGAGAGCGGCGCGCACGTCCTCCAGCCCGATGCCGTAGTCGTAGAGCACCTGCGGGTTGAGCTCGACGCGCACCGCCGGCAGCGAACTGCCGCCCACCGACACTTCGCCGACACCGTCGATCTGCGAGAGTTTCTGCGCCAGAACGGTGCTGGCGGCATCGAAGAGCTGGCCCTTGGACAGCGTGTCCGACGTCATCGACAGGACGAGGATCGGAGCGTCGGCGGGATTGACCTTGCGATAAGTCGGGTTGGAGCGCAGGCTGGACGGCAGATCCGCGCGGGCGGCGTTGATCGCTGCCTGGACGTCACGCGCGGCACCGTCAATGTCGCGGTCCAATCCGAACTGCAAGGTGATGCGCGCGCTGCCGACGCTGCTCGACGAGGTCATCTCGTTGACATCGGCGATCTCGCCGAGATGCCGCTCGAGCGGGCTGGCGACGGTGTTGGCCACCACTTGCGGGCTGGCGCCCGGCAGCGAGGCGGTCACCGAGATGACGGGGTAGTCGACGGCCGGCAGCGGCGCCACCGGCAATTGCGGGTAAGCCACCAGTCCCGCCGCCAGCAGGCCGAAGGTCAGCAAGGTCGTCGCCACCGGCCGCCGGATGAAGGGAACCGACAGGTTCATGGCGAGGCGTCCGCGCCGTGAGGGCGAGGCAGGTTGGGCTCGATGCCTTGCATGCGGGCGGCAATGCGGTCGAACCAGAGATAGATCACCGGCGTGGTGAACAGGGTCAGCAACTGGCTGAGCAGCAGGCCGCCGACGATGGAGACGCCCAGGGGGTGACGCAGTTCCGAGCCGACGCCGGTGCCCAGCATCAAAGGCAGCGCGCCGAGCATCGCCGCCAAGGTCGTCATCAGGATCGGGCGGAAGCGCAGCAGGCAGGCCTGGTAGATGGCCTCGCGCGGCGCCTTGCCTTCGTTGCGCTGCGCGTCGAGCGCGAAGTCGATCATCATGATGGCGTTCTTCTTGACCACGCCGATCAACAGGATGATGCCGATGATCGAGATGATGGTCAGGTCCTGGCCGGCGATCATCAATGCCAGCAGCGCGCCGATGCCGGCCGAAGGCAGTGTCGACAGGATGGTGATCGGGTGGATGAAGCTCTCATAGAGCACACCGAGAACGATATAAACGGTCACCACCGCCGCCAGGATCAGGAACAAAGTGTTGTCGAGCGAGGCCTGGAAGGCGCGTGCCGCGCCCTGGAAGCTGGTGATGATGCCAAGCGGCATGCCGATGTCGGCCTGCGCCTTTTCGATCGCCGTGACCGCCTCGCCGAGCGACGCGCCGGGCGCCAGGTTGAACGAGACGGTGGTGGCGGGGAACTGCCCCAGATGGGTGATCTGCAGCGGCGTGGTGGCGACATGGGTGGTTGCCACCACCGACAGCGGCACCGGCGCGCCGCCGGTCGACGAGGGCAGATAGACGGAGGACAGCGCCTTGAGCGAATCCTGTGCGGACGGGGCAGCTTCGAGAATGACGCGGTGCTGGCTCGACGTGGTGTAGATGGTCGAGACCATGCGCTGGCCGAAAGCATCGTAGAGCGCGTTGTCGACGGTTGCCGGCGTGATGCCGAAGCGCGCGGCCTGGTCGCGGTCGATGTCGACGAAGACGGCAAGGCCGCTGTTCGACAGGTCGCTGGCGACATCGGCGAGCTGCGGCAGCGTGTTCAGCCTGGTGAGCAGCTTCGGCGTCCATTCCCCCAGCTCATCGGCATTGGCATCCTGGAGCACGAACTGGTACTGGGTGCGGCTGATCTGGCCGTCGATGGTGAGGTCCTGGACCGGCTGCAGGTAAAGCGTGACGCCGGCCACGGCGCCGGCTTCCTGCTTCAGGCGTTCGATGACATCGGTAATGCCGGCAGTGCGCTCCTCGTGCGGCTTGAGGTTGATCAGGATGCGGCCGACATTGAGCGTGGTGTTGGTGCCGTCGACACCGATGAAGGACGACAGTGAGTCGACATCAGGGTCCTTCAGGATGATGGCGGCCAGTTGCTGCTGGCGGTCGGCCATCGCGGAGAAGGATATAGACTGCGGCGCTTCCGTGATGGCCTGGATGACGCCGGTGTCCTGCACCGGGAAGAAGCCCTTGGGGATGACCACGTAAAGGACAGCGGTCAGCACCAGCGTCGCCGCCGCGACCAGAAGCATCAGCGTCTGGCGGTCGAGCACCCAGGTCAGCGCCCGGCCATAGCCGCGGATCACCCAGTCGAAGAATTCGCGGCTGGCGCGTTGCAGGGCGTTCTCGCGCACCGCCTCGAGCGGTTTGAGCAGCTTGGCGCAGGCCATCGGCACCAAGGTCAGCGACACCACGGCGGAGATCAGGATGGTGGTGGCGAGCGTGATGGAGAATTCGCGGAACAGCCGGCCGACGACATCGCCCATGAACAGAAGCGGGATCAGCACCGCGATCAGCGAGACCGTCAGCGAGATGATGGTGAAGCCGATCTGCTGCGAACCCTTCAGCGCCGCCTGCAACGGCGTCGCCCCTTCCTCGACATAGCGGGCGACGTTCTCGATGACGACGATGGCGTCGTCGACGACGAAGCCGGTGGCGATGGTCAGCGCCATCAGCGACAGATTGTCGAGGCTGAAACCGAACAGGTACATCACGCCCAGCGTGCCGACCAGCGACAGCGGCACCGAGAGGCTGGGGATGAGGGTCGCGCGGGCGCTGCGCAGGAAGACGAAGATGACCAGCACGACCAGCATGATGGCAAGCGTCAGCTCATACTCGACGTCGCGCACCGAAGCGCGGATGGTCGTGGTGCGGTCGGTCAGCACCTTCACGTCGACGGCGTTCGGCAGCGAGGCCTGGAGCTGCGGCAGCAGCGCCTTGATACTGTCCACCACCTCGATGACGTTGGCGCCGGGCTGGCGCTGGATGTTGAGGATGATGGCCGGCGTGCCGTTCATCCAGGCGGCGAGCCGGTTGTTCTCGGTGGCGTCGACCACATCGGCGACATCGCTCAGTCGAACCGGGGCGCCGTTTCTGTAGGCGACGATCAGAGAGCGGTATTCGTCGGCGCTCTTCAGCTGGTCGTTGGCGTTGATGGTGTAGGCCCGCGAGGGCCCGTCGAAATTGCCCTTGGGCGTGTTGACGTTGGCGCTGCCCAAAGTGGTGCGCAGGTCATCGAGGTTGAGGCCGTAGGCGGCGAGCTTGCGCGGGTCGGCCTGGACGCGCACGGCCGGCCGCTGGCCGCCCGACAGGCTGACGAGGCCGACGCCCGGCAGCTGCGATATCTTCTGCGCCAGCCTGGTGTCGGCAAGCTGCTGCACGTCGCGCAGCGGCATCGTCGCCGAGGTCAGGCCAAGCGTCAGCACCGGCGCGTCGGCTGGATTGACCTTGGCATAGATCGGCGGCGCCGGCAGGTCGGCCGGCAAGAGATTGCCGGCGGCGTTGATGGCGGCCTGCACCTCCTGCTCGGCGACATCGAGGGAGATCGCCAGGCTGAACTGCAGCGTGATGACCGAGGAGCCGGCCGAACTCACCGAGTTCATCTGGTTGAGGTTGGCGATCTGGCCGAGCTGGACCTCCAGCGGCGCGGTGACCGACGAGGTCATCACATCGGGGCTGGCGCCGGGATAGAAGGTCTGCACCTGGATGGTCGGATAGTCGACTTCGGGCAGGGCCGAGACCGGCAGATAGCGGTAGGCCAACAGGCCGGACAGCATGATCGCGACCATGAACAGCGACGTCGCCACCGGCCGCAGGATAAAGGCGCGCGATGGGCTCATTGCTGCTGCCCGGACTCCGGCTGTCCTGCTTGTGCATGGCGATGCTTGTGGCCCTGATGCTTGCGTGCCGTGCCGTCCGGCGCTTGTGCGTCGGTCGTCTGCCCATCTGGCGTCTGCCCGTCCGATGAGGCGGATGCCGGTAGGGTCTGGGCGGGTGTCTGTTCCGGTTCAGGAGCCTGGCTAGTAGGGTTTGGCGCTGTCGCCGGGGCCGGCGCCTGGCCGTCCTGCTGAAGGTTGACATGGGCGCCATCGCGGAGCTTGTCGGCGCCATCGACGACGACGCGGTCGCCGGGGTTCAGGCCGGCGAGGATCTCCACGCGCTCGCCATTGGTGACGCCAAGCGTGACCTTGCGCACGGCCACCGTGCTGTCGGGGTTGACCAGATAGACGAAGGTGCCGGGCAGGCCGCGCTGGATCGCGGCGATCGGCGCGATCGCCACGTCCTTATGCTCATCGACGAGCAGCGCGACGTTGACGAACTGGTTGGGATAGAGGAGGCGCTGATCGTTGCCGAAGCCCGCCCGCAGCTTGATGGTGCCGGTGCTCGGGTCGATCTGGCTGTCGAAGGTCTCGAGCTGGCCGTCGGCAAGCTTCTTGGCGCCCGCGCGGTCGAAGGCCGTGGTGGGCAGAGTGGCGCCTTGCTGCATGCGTTGCGCGATCGCCGGCAATTCATCCTCCGGCACGGTGAACAGCACGCTGATCGGTTGCACCTGCGTGATGATGACGATGCCGTTGGCATCGCCAGGTGTCACATAATTGCCCTCGTCGACCTGGCGCAGGCCGGCCCGTCCGTCGACCGGAGCCAGGATGCGGCAATAGTCGAGATTGAGGGTGGCGGTCTGTATCATCGCCTGGTCGACCTGGACGGAGCCCTGGTCTTGGGCGACAAGGGCGACCTGCGCGTCGAGAGTCTGCGGTGTCGCGGTGCCCTCAGCCACCAGTTTCTGATCGCGAACGAGGTCGAGCTGGGCATCTTTCAACATGGCCTGGTCGCGTACCAACTGGCCCTGGGCCTGGGCGAGTGCCGCCTGGAAGGGGCGGGGATCGATCTGGGCCAACAGGTCACCCTTCTTGACGTCCTGGCCCTCCTTGAAATTGACCTGCACAAGCGGGCCGGTGACCTGCGACTTGACGGTGACGGTGGAGAGGGAGGTAACCGTGCCGAGGGCATTGAGGGTGACGTCTATCGTACCCTTTTCGATGGCGGCGGCACCGATCGTCGTCGGCTGCGCGCCGCGCCTGCCGCCGGGCTGCCTGGCCTCGACATGCGGACGCTGATAGAGGTAGGCGCCAGTGGCGGCGACAATGGCAATGAAGATCAGCCAGGGAATCCAGCCACGCGAACGGCGTGGCGTGACGGTCGTCTGCAGGGGCATTTCCAGTTGCTGGTCCATGGCGGCATCTTTCACCCCCATCAACCAATATGGCCGAAACCCGGCCAAGTCGAATTAACTGTTGGACAGGTTGGACCCCCGGCCAGCGGCCGGTTCAGGCCGGCCCAACGGAGGTCATGTCGCCTTCACTCAGCGGCCTGAACCCGATGGGCCGCGATGATCGCGCGAATCTCGGATCGGCAGGAGCCGCAATTGGTGCCTGCCTTCAGCGTGGCGCCGATGGCTTCGACGCTGGTGCAGCCGGCTGCCGCGGCAGCGGTGATCTGGTTCACCCCGACATTGAAACAGGAGCAGACGGTCGCGCCGGCATCGGGCCGTTCGGCACCGGCACGGCCGGCGACGATCCTGAAGCGCTGACGCTGGCTGGCATGGATCTCGGCGAGTTGCTCGGCCGCCCAGCGGCGTGACACCGCGACCGGACCGGGTGCGATGAACAGGGCGCCCGCCAGATGCTCGCCTTCGAAGGCGGCAATGCGGTGCTGGCCGGCCTCGCTGTCGTGATAGGCGAGAATTTCGGCATCCGCGGCATCGAAGAGCGAGTTCGCCAAGGCTGTCCAGTCGACATCGTCACGGGCAAAGGCAAGCTCGACCCGCCAGCCGCCCCGGCATCTGGCTATCGCCCAATAGTCGGCGGCCATCGTCGCGGGCCTTTTGCGTGTCACGGCAAAGCCGAAGGCCCCGGCGGTGAATTTCTCGATGCGGGCCGCGACGTGTTTCAGGGCCGGCTGGCCCGACACCGGGTCGGTGAGCGATGCCGTGAGCGTGTCGAGCCGGCCCCTAGCGGCGAACTGGTCGGTCCAGTGCATCGGCGCGAACAGGCTACCCTGCCGCTGGCGCGTGGTCACCAGCGCGCGGACCAGCACCTCGCCGCGCGGAGTGGAGACACGTGCGATGTCGGCGTCGCCGATGCCGTGGCGTTGCGCATCCTCGGGGTGGATCTCGACGAAGGGCTCGGCGATGTGCTGCGACAGGCGCGGGCTTTTGCCGGTGCGCGTCATGGTGTGCCAGTGGTCGCGGATGCGGCCGGTGTTGAGGACGAGTGGGAAGTCGGGGGTGGTGCGGGTGTCGACGGTCGGGCGCAGGGCGACGAAGCGGGCCTTGCGGTCGGGCGTGTAGAAGTTGCCGTTGGCGAAGAAGCGTGTGGGCTGGTGCCCGGTCGACGCGATTTCGTCTGGCCAAGGTCCAGTGTAAGCGCCTCCCTCGACGTGAAGTCGAGCTTGAGCGCCCCCCTCTGTCCTGCCGGACCGGGCCCTACGCTGTCGCTCCGGGCGTTCGTCGTTCGGAAAGCCAAGCAATTGGCTTCCCGTCCGCTGCGCGGACCACTCCTCACCCCCCTCAAGGGGGGAGATTGGCGGCTTCAGCGCTGGCACTTTTTCTTCAACGGTGAAAATTGGCGAAGGCCGAGATGACAGCTTATCTCCCCCCTTGAGGGGGAGATGGCCGGCAGGCCAGAGGGGGGCGCCTGGGCTCGGCGCTGGCCATTGGAATGGTTCTAGTGCTGCGTAGTCGACAGCATCGACGGCGCCATACGCACCAATATCAAAATCGCGCGCGCCGTCATTCTCGAACCCCGACAGCGCGGCGTGCTCGGCAAAAATCTCGGCTGGCGTCGCATGCGCGAACGCCTCGCCAAAGCCCATGCGGCGCGCCACCTCGGCAAGGATCCACCAGTCGGGCCGCGCCTCGCCAGGTGTCGGCAAAAACGCGCGCTGGCGGGAGATGCGGCGCTCGGAATTGGTGACGGTGCCGTCCTTCTCTCCCCAGGCCGCCGCCGGCAGCCGGACATGGGCATGGCGGACCGTATCGGTCTCGGCCAGCACGTCCGACACCACGACGAAGGGACAGGCCTTGATCGCCGCTTCGACGGCATCGGCGTCCGGCATCGAATCGACCGGGTTGGTGGCCATGATCCACAGCGCCTTTATGCGTCCATCGGCCACCGCCCCGAACATGTCGACGGCTTTCAGCCCAAGCCGTCGCGCAATCGTTGGCGCGTCCCAGAAACGCTCGACCCGCTCGCGATGCCTAGGGTTTTCGATCTCCATATGGGCGGCGAGCATATTGGCCATGCCGCCGACCTCGCGGCCGCCCATGGCATTGGGCTGGCCGGTCACCGAGAACGGTCCGGCGCCCGGTTTTCCGATACGGCCGGTGGCGAGATGGCAGTTGATGATGGCGTTGACCTTGTCGGTGCCGGACGACGACTGGTTGACGCCCTGGCTGTAGACGGTCACGGTTTGCGCGGTCGCGGCAAACAGGCTGTAGAAGCGGACAAGCTTGTCTTCACTCAGGCCCGTGGCCGCGGCAACGCCTGCAAGATCGAGCGCCGAGGCGGCGAACAGCGCCTGTCCAAAGCCGGTGGTGTGCGCCGTGATATAGGCACGGTCGAGCGCGTTGTGCTGGCCGAGCCAGGCAAGCAGGCCGGTGAAGAGGGCAACATCGCCATCCGGCGCGATCGCCAGGTGCATGTCGGCTATCTCAGATGTCATGGTGCGGCGCGGGTCGACCAGCACCACCTTCATCTCGGGGCGCTTTTCCCGGGCAGCGGCGATGCGCTGGTAGAGCACGGGGTGGCACCAGGCGAGGTTGGAACCGACCAGCACGATCAGGTCGGCCAGTTCCAGATCCTCATAGGTCCCCGGCACCGTGTCGGAGCCGAACGCGCGGCGGTGGCCGGCAACCGACGAGGCCATGCAGAGCCGCGAATTGGTGTCGATGTTGGCCGAGCCGATGAAACCCTTCATCAGCTTGTTGGCGAGGTAGTAATCCTCGGTCAGCAATTGGCCGGAGACATAGAAAGCAACCGCTTCCGGCCCATGCTCGGCGATGGTTTGCGAGAAGGTCGAGGCGACGAGGTCGAGCGCCTCGTTCCAGCCGGCGCGGCGGTCGTGGATTTCAGGATGCAGCAGCCTGCCGTCGAGATCGATGGTCTCGGCCAATGCCGAACCCTTGGAGCAGAGCCGACCGAAATTCGCCGGATGGCCGGGATCGCCGCGCACGGACACTTGTCCGTCCGCGGCGATCTTCGCCAGCACGCCGCAGCCCACCCCGCAATAGGGGCAGGTGGTCCTCACCTCGCGCGTTTCGATGATTTCCATGTCAGGCCGCGCGGCTGGCCAGCGCTTCCAGCGCGAGGAACAGACGCTCGCCTTCCCGCTTCACCGGAATCGTGCGCACCGTGCCCTCGTCGGCGCCGAGCGCCTTGCCCGTCTCCAGCGAGATCACCCAATTGTGCAAGGGACACGTCACCGCCGTGCCATGGACGATGCCCTGGCTCAACGGTCCGCCCTTGTGCGGACAATGGTCGTCAATGGCGAAGACCGCGTCGTCCGCCGTGCGGAAGACGGCGATCTTGCCTTGCGGGGTGGCGACACAGCGCGCGCCACGGCGCGGGATGTCGGAGAGGGTGCCGATGGAGATCCAATTCATGGGGGTCACTCCGCCGCCTGCGCAAACCCGACCGAAGCCATCGGCCGGAACTCGTGCTTGTCCTTGCCCGACACGCGCTCGGACCAGGGATCGACCTGGGCGAATTTTTGGGAAAAGATGAAGCGGTCGTAATAGGCTTCGCGCTTGTCCGCATCGTCCATGATCTGGCGCTTGATCTCGGCTATGCCGATGCGCTTGGCCCATTTGTAGATGCGCTCGAGATAGCGGCCCTGCTCGCGGTACATCTGCGTCAGCGCCACGATGTGCTCCAGCGCCTCGTCCTCGGTCCTGACCTGGCCCAGCACCTCCGTGCCTTTGATGTCGAGGCCGGCGGCACCGGCGAAATGGATTTCGTAGCCACTGTCGACGCAGATGACGCCGACATCCTTGCATGTCGCCTCGGCGCAGTTTCTCGGGCAGCCCGACACCGCCATCTTGACCTTGGCCGGCGTCCAGGAGCCCCACATGAATTTCTCGATGCGGATGCCGAGACCGGTCGAATCCTGCGTGCCGAAGCGGCACCAGTCGGAGCCGACGCAGGTCTTCACCGTGCGCAGGCCCTTGGCATAGGCATGGCCGGAGACGAAGCCGGCCTGGCCGAGATCGGCCCACACCGCCGGCAAATCCTCCTTGCGGATGCCCAGCATGTCGATGCGCTGGCCGCCGGTGACCTTGACCATCGGGATCTCGAACTTGTCGACGACGTCGGCGATGGCGCGCAGTTCGGCGGCATTGGTGACGCCGCCCCACATGCGCGGCACCACCGAATAGGTGCCGTCCTTCTGGATGTTGGCGTGAACGCGCTCGTTGATGAAGCGCGACTGGTAGTCGTCGGCATACTCGTCCGGCCAGTCGCAGACGAGATAGTAGTTGAGTGCCGGCCGGCATTTGGCGCAGCCGCAGGAGGTCTTCCACTCCAGCTCCTGCATCACCGCAGGAATGGTTTTCAGGTGCTTGGCCTTGATCAGCCTGCGCACCTCGTCGTGGCCGAACGTGGTGCAGGAACACATGGGCTGCACGGCGGCGGGGTTATAGGTGTCGCCGAGGGTCAGTACCATCAGCTTTTCGACCAGCCCGGTGCACGAGCCGCAGGACGCCGATGCCTTGGTGTGGGCGCGCACGTCGTCGAGCGAGGTCAGGCCCTTGCCCGTGATCGCTCCGGTAATCTTTCCCTTGCAGACGCCGTTGCAGCCGCAGATTTCCGCATCATCCGGCAAGGCTGCAACGGCCGCCATAGGGTCCAGCGGGGCACCTCCCTGGTAGGACTGGCCGAAGATCAACGTATCGCGCATCTCCGATATGTCGGTCTGTTTCTTCTTGAGGTCGTTGAACCAGGCGCCGTCCGCTGTCTCGCCGTAGAGCACGGTGCCGATGATGCGGTCGTCCTTGAGCACCAGGCGCTTGTAGACACCGGCCGAGGCGTCGCGTAGCACGATCTCCTGGCGGTCCTCGCCCTCGGCGAAGTCGCCCAGCGAAAACAGGTCGATGCCGGTGACCTTGAGTTTTGTGGGCGTGTCCATGTGGGCGAAGGCGGCGCTCTCGTCGCCGGCAAGTTGGTGGGCGGCGACGCGCGCCATCTCGTAAAGCGGTGCCACCAGCCCGTAGACCATGCCGCCCACTTCGGCGCATTCGCCGAGCGCATAGATGTCGGGGTCGTTGCTGCGCATGCCGGCATCGACGACGATGCCTCTGTTGACGGCGATGCCGGCCTCCTTGGCCAGAGCCGAATTCGGTCTGATACCGACCGCCATCACCACCAGCGTCGCCGGGATGATTGTGCCATCGGCGAGTTCCACCCGCTCGACCTTGCCATCGCCCGTGATTGCCTTTGTGTTGGCCTTGGTGATGACCTTGATGCCACGCTGCTCCACCGCGCGCTGCAAGAGATAGCCGGCAGCAGGATCGAGTTGGCGCTCCATCAGCGTCGGCATGACATGCAGCACGGTCACGTCCATGCCTTGCGCATTCAGCCCGGCCGCCGCCTCGAGCCCGAGCAGCCCGCCGCCGATGACCACGGCCTTGGCGCGCGACTGGGCGGCGAGCATCATCGCCTGGACGTCGTCCAGGTCGCGATAGGTCAGCACGCCGGGCAGATTGTGACCAGGTACCGGGATGATGAACGGCACCGAGCCGGTGGCGATGACGAGCTTGTCGTAGGCTTCCGTGACGCCGTGGTCGGAGGTGACGGTCTTCGCCGTCCGGTCGATGGCGACTATCTTGTGGCCCTTGTAGAGGGTGATGTCGTTGGCGATGTACCAGCCGTCGCCATGGATGATGATTTCCTCATAGGCCTTTTCGCCCGACAGCACCGGCGACAGCATGATGCGGTCGTAGTTCACGCGTGGCTCGGCGTTGAAGATGGTGACGGCGTAGCGGCCCGGCGCCTGTTCCAGCAGATGCTCCAGCATGCGCCCGGGTGCCATGCCGTTGCCGATTATGACGAGTTTTTCGGTCATGGGGTTACTCCGCGGCTTCGACGAAGCGGTGGCGTTCGTAGAGGAACTTCAGCACCGCCTCGCGGCAGCGCAGGAAGGTGCGGTCGGAGGCAAGTTCGATGCGCCGGCGCGGCCTGGCCAGCGGCACGGGCAGCACCTCGCCGATGGTCGCCGCCGGACCGTTGGTCATCATGACGATGCGGTCGGACAGCAGCACCGCCTCGTCGACGTCATGGGTGATCATGATCGTCGTCGAGCCGAGCCTGGAGTGGATGTCCATCACCGCGTCCTGCAGATGGGCGCGGGTCAGTGCGTCGAGCGCGCCGAACGGCTCGTCGAGCAGCAGGATCTTCGGCTCCATGGCGAGCGCCCGGGCAATGCCGACGCGCTGCTTCATGCCACCCGAGATTTCGGCCGGGCGCTTGTCCCTGGCATGCGCCATCTGCACGAGATCGAGATTGCGCATGATCCAGTCATGCCGCTCGGCCTTGCTCTTCGAACGGCCGAAGACTTTCGCCACCGCCAGGTTGATGTTCTCGTAGACGGTCAGCCACGGCAACAGCGAATGGTTCTGGAACACCACGGCACGTTCGGGGCCGGGGCTGTCGACCTCCTTGTCTTCCAAAAGCACGGCGCCGGCGGAAACCTTGGTCAGGCCGGCGATCAGGTTGAGCAAGGTCGACTTGCCGCAACCGGAATGGCCGATGATGGAGACGAATTCGCCCTTGTCGATGGTCAGCCTGATGTCCCTCAGCACGTCGCTGACCTGGCCGCCACGAGCGAAGGATTTGTCGATATGGTCGAGTTTGAGATAGGCGGTCATGGCGCTCTCCTCACTTTGCCGTCGTGCCGCGGGTGACGAAGGCGCCGACCGCCGCGACCAGGCGGTCGAGGCAGAAACCGGTGACGCCGATATAGGCGAGCGCGACGATGATGTCGGGCAGCCGCGACGAGTTCCATGCGTCCCAGATGAAGAAGCCGATGCCGACGCCGCCGGTCAGCATTTCGGCGGCGACGATGGCGAGCCAGGACAGGCCGATGCCGATGCGCAGGCCGGTGAAGATGTAGGGCGCCGCGGCCGGAACCATGATCTTGACGAAGAATTCGAGCTGGTTCAGCCGCAGGATGCGGGCGACGTTGCGGTAGTCCTGCGGGATGTTGCGCACACCGACGGCGGTGTTGATGATGACAGGCCAGATCGAGGTGATGAAGATCACGAACAGTGCCGACGGGTTGGAGTCGCGGAAGGCGGCGAGCGACAGCGGCAGCCAGGCGAGCGGCGGCACGGTACGCAGGATCTGGAACACCGGGTCGAGGCCGCGCATCGCCCAGACCGACTGGCCGACCAGCGCGCCGAGCGCGACGCCGACGACCGCCGCCATGCCGAAGCCGATGGCGACGCGCTGCAGCGAGATCAGCACGCGCCAGGCAAGACCGATATCCTGCGGGCCGTTGTCGAAGAATGGATGCGCGATCAGGTCATAGGCCTCGTTCCACACTTGGCTCGGCGGCGGCAGGCTTGCCGTCGGCGACGAGCAGGCGACCTGCCAGACGACAAGCAGAAGGGCGATGACGATGGCGGGCGGGACGAGAGCGCTGGCCACCTTGGTGGCGACCGCCACCGGATCGATACGGCGCCGCGCTTTGGCGGTGAAGGCGACCACCTCGGCTGGCTTGGCCGGGAATGCTTTCACCTTGGTGTCCTCGACGGCTTGGATGGACATGTCCTTGGGATACTCCGTGGCGTGCTGGTGCGGTACTGAGCGACGAACGGCGCTGGCGCCGTTTGCGTTGGGGTACAAACGGCCTGACTAAGCCGATGTCTTGATGGTCAGGCTGTCGAGATAGGCCAAGGGGTTGGCCGGATCGAAAGTCTTGCCATCGAAGAAGGTCTCGACGCCGCGCGAGGACGAGGCCGGAATGTCGCTTGCCGCGACGCCCAGTTCCTTGGCCGCCTCACGCCAGATATCCTCGCGGTTCACCTGGTCGACCAAAG
The DNA here is from genome assembly GCF_020165665.1 of Mesorhizobium sp. BH1-1-4. Classification (NCBI taxonomy): domain Bacteria; kingdom Pseudomonadati; phylum Pseudomonadota; class Alphaproteobacteria; order Hyphomicrobiales; family Phyllobacteriaceae; genus Mesorhizobium; species Mesorhizobium sp. BH1-1-4. The sequence goes on along the minus strand of NZ_JAIUIN010000009.1, from coordinate 117,827 downwards.
CCTTGATGTCGGTGGTCGGCGCGAACTTGCCCCAGCGGATGTTTTCGGCGAGGAACCAGCTGTCGTGGCTCTTGAACGGGTAGGAGACGCCGCCCTTCCAGAACTTCATGTAGAGGTCGGTGGCGGTGGCGACCCGGCCATTGCCGTAGTTGATGTCACCCTTGAGACGGCCGATGATGTCGGCGACGGGCACATTCATCCACTGACGCTTGCCGATGATGGTGGCCATCTCGTCCTTGTTTTCCTTGGCGTCGCACCATTGCTGTGCCGCCATCACCGCCATGACGATCGCCTTGGCGGCGTTCGGGTATTTGTCGATGAAGGCGGCGCGCAGGCCGAGCGCCTTTTCCGGATGGCCCTTCCAGAGCTCGCCGGTCGTGGTGGCGGTGAAGCCGACGCCCTGGTGGACGAGCTGTTCGTTCCACGGCTCGCCGACGCAGAACACGTCCATGTTGCCGACCTTCATGTTGGCCACCATCTGCGGCGGCGGCACGACGATGGTCGAGACGTCCTTGTCGGGGTTGATGCCGCCGGCGGCCAGCCAGTAGCGCAGCCACAGATCATGCGTGCCGCCCGGGAAGGTCATGGCGGCCTTGACCTCCTTGCCTGCCGCCTTCTTTGCGGCGAAGGCATCCTTCAGCTTCGAGGCGTCGAGGCCGACGCCGGTCGCGGCGTATTCCTGGGCGACCGAAATGCCCTGGCAGTCGTAGTTGAGCCGCGCCACGATCGCCATCGGCAGCGGCTGGTTGTTCTGCGTCACCTTGCCGGTGTGCATGAGGTAAGGCATCGGCGTCAGGATGTGGGCGCCGTCGATGCCGTTGGCTTCGCCGCCGAGCATCAGATTGTCTCGTGTCGCACCCCAGGAAGCCTGCTTGAGCACCTCGACATCAGGCATGCCGAATTTTTCGAACAGGCCCTTTTCCTTGGCGATGATCAGTGGCGCGGCATCGGTCAGCGCAATGAAGCCGAGCTTGGCGCCGGTCACTTCTGGACCTTTGCCCTCGGCATGGGCGCCGGCCGGAAACAATGTCTTCGCGGCAATGAACAGTCCCGCCGTCAGCGCGCTGCTGGCCAGAAAATCACGCCGGGTGAAATCCTTGAGGGACGTGCCAGTTCCGATCCGTTTCGTCATCGTCGTCTCCGGTTGAGCGCCATCGGGAGAGGCGCGTTTGATTGTATCTGGCCAAAACAAAAAAGCTGCCGGCCAGGCCTCGCGCGTCCGTACATCCGGGATCGCGGTCGACCTGAGCGGCAGCTTTGCCTGTGGCGCCCGCCATTGGACGCCTATTCCATTGCCCGAGAAGGGCTCGTTTATTTCAACGCAGGAATCGTGCCAGTTTATCTCTGGAGCAAAACTTCAAATGAATTCAGCGGGATCGGAGGATTTCGCGGCTACCGGATCCGCCGCGAGCGGGGTCAAATATTGATCAGCTCGCTTGCGGGTCGCATAATTTTTGTGCAATGCAAAATAATGGCGCCGAAATGATCAGGCCTTGAGGGTCGATTTCTGGCTCTGAATATAGGTGTCGATCTCGTCTGGATCGAAGATCTGACCATCGAAGAACCCGTCCGGGCCGAGCATCAGGCTTGCGCCCGCCGAGCCCACCGGAGTCGCCACCTTGAGCGCGCCCTCGACCTTGGCATTGGCGCCGGGCAGCGCCACGCCAAGCGGCTTCAGCGCCGAGCGGTAAAGGTCGGGCCGATAGCAGTCGCGGGCGATGGCGAGATTCTCCGGCGTGTGCGCGACATGACCCCAGCGCACCATCTGTGTGTAGAACCACAGCGCATGGCTTTTCCAGGGAAAGTTGGCGGCCTTGTCGAACGGCAGGAAGAAGTCGTCGATGTCCAGTTCCGCCCCGCCGCCCAGCCGGAGATGGCCAGTCAAGATCGGCATCTGCACGGCCGCAGGCAAGCCAAGGAAGCCGCGCTGCGCCATCACCGCGGCCAATTCGCCGCGGTTCACCGGATCCTGGCACCACCGCGCCGAGTGATGCAGCGCGCGCAGGAGCGCCGCCAGAGCCTCGGGGGCTTGCTCGGCCCAGGCCTTGCGCGCACCGATGACCTTCTCCGGGCTGTTGCGCCAGAGCAGCGCCTTGACGGTGACGATATGGCCGGTGCCGGCCGCCACCGCGGCGCTGTTCCAGGGTTCGCCGACGCAATAACCGTCGATCCGGCCGGCGGCCAGCGCGTCGGCCATGAAGGGCGGCGGCACGATGACGATCTCGATCTGCCGCTCCGGATCGACGCCGCAGGCGGCAAGCCAATAGCGCAGTTCGTAATTGTGCCCGGAATGCGGGTGCACGACGGCAAAGCGCAGCGAGTCGCGACCGGCGGCGGCCCGCTCGCGGATGTAGGCGCCGAGGGCCGCGCCGGCGCCCGCCGGATCGAGATCGGGTAGGGCGCCATGCGCCGCCATGCCAGCCCAGACGGCGTTGGAGATGGTAACGCAGTTGCCGCCGAGCCCCAGCGAAAACGGCACGATGGTGTCGGAGGCAAGGGGCGTGAGGCCAAGATTGCAGGCGAGCGGCATCGGTCCCAGCATGTGCGCGAGGTCGAAATGGCCGATGGCGATGCGGTCGCGGATGTTGGCCCACGAGGTCTCGCGGTGCAGCTTCAGGTCGATGCCTTCGCGGGCGGCAAAGCCCAGTTCGCCGGCCGCCACCAGGACGGCGCTATCGAAAAGCGGCATGAAGCCGGCGGTGATCTGGTGCTCGGCGCCCATGCTCATTCGTCCTCCGCCGGTCCCAACAGCCCAGCGGCAGTCACCAGGCTCTGGGCGATGTCGCCGATCTTGCGATTCTGGTTCATCGCGGTCTTGCGCAGCAGCGTGTAGGCGGCCTCTTCGCTCAGGCCGCGCGACTTCATCAAGATGCCCTTGGCGCGGTCGATCACCTTGCGGCTCTCGAGTTCGCTGCGCGCCTCTTCCAGTTCACGTGCCATGCGCGAGAAAGCGTTGAAGCGGCTCACCGCCATGTCGAGGATTGGCTTGACACGCTCCTGCCGAAGGCCGTTGACGACATAGGCCGAAACGCCGGCATCGACCGCGGCCTCGATCGAGGCCTGGTCGGAGCGGTCGACGAACATGGCGATCGGCCGCTTTACCGCCCGTGACAGCTGGAACATGTTCTCCAGCATGTCGCGGTTGGGGTTTTCCAGGTCGATGACGATGACGTCGGGCTCGATCTCGGCGATGCGGCGTGCAATGCCGCTGACGTCATGGATGACGGTGACCCGCTGATGGCCCGCCTCGCGCAAGCCGGCCTCGATAACCGAGGCGCGGATGCGGTTTTCGTCGATCACCAGGACGGCGAGGGAAGTTCGGACCATGCCCGCATTATGAGCAAGGCCGCAAAATTGTGCAATGCAGCAAAGCCACCGGCCACGGTGGCTTTGCCCAACTGGTGGCGAAAACTATCTGCGCCCAACCTGGCGGCGAAAACTATCTGCCTAGCAGGAGACGCCGATCAGCCGCAGACGCGAACGTCTTCGACTACCCTGTGATGGTGGCGCCAATGCACGACCGTCTCGATGTGGCAGCGGTGATGGCGGTGGTGGCGCCGGTATTCACGGTCGTTGTCGTACTGAACGCTCTGGTCGCCATCATACTCGTTGTCGTAGCGGCGCTCATGGTGACGGCGCACAACAATCCCGGAATCGTCATCCGAGGAATATTGGTTTTCGTCGTCGGACTGGATCGTCAGACTGGCGGCCTGCGTGGGCGCAATCGCCGCCGCTGTCGCGGCAAACGCCAGCACCGAAGACAAGATCAATTTTCTCATTCCATCCTCCTGCGTGTTCAACACACATAAACTCGCGGAAGAACTGGGTGTTCCGCTCACATCCACACGCTTTGCGACACGGGAGACATCAAGGCGTTATCGGCCAGGGACTAAAAGCGGACGAAGGCGGTCAGCGGCAGGTGATCGGAGGCCACCCGCGAAAGCGGTGTGTCATGCGCTTCGACGGTCGCGATCATGCCGTGCCGGTTGGCCATGATCCGGTCGAGCGCCAGCAGCGGCAGGTTGGACGGGAAGGTGGGGACTGCCGGCGGCTGCGGGCCGAAGGTCGCGTGCAGCGTGTTCAGCGCCGAGCGGTTTCCGAGCCGCCATTCGTTCAGGTCGCCGAGCAGGAGCGTCGGCTTCTCGTCGGGACTGTTCATGATATCCAGAACGACCTGGGCCTGCTGGGAGCGGGATCGGCGCAGCAATCCCAGATGCGCCGCGATGATGCGCAACGACTGATTTCCGTCGAGATCGATCTCGGCCACCACGGCGCCGCGCGGTTCGAGACCTGGAAGTCTGATCTGATGCACGTCGCGAACGACGCCCTTTTTGAACAGCAGGACATTGCCGTGCCAGCCATGGCCTTTGCCCGTCGCGGAAATGGGCACCGGCACGAGGCCGGTTTCCAGTTCGAGACGGTGCAGGTCGAGAAGCCCGTCACGGTCGCCGAAACGATTGTCGGCCTCCTGCAGGGCGATGACGTCCGGGGCGATCTCGCGGATGACGCGGCTGGTGCGGTCGGGATCGAACCTGCGGTCGACGCCGATGCATTTGTGGACGTTGTAGGAGGCGACCAGCGTCCCGGTGACGCCGTCCTTCTTCGGCGACAAGGCGTTGGCCTTGCGCATCCGCCTGTCGCGAATGGACAGGAGCATGCTTGCCGGCAGGCTGCGACCGTTCATTCGCATAGCGCGCCCATCATCCTTGCTGTTCTCACCATGCACCTAGAAATAGAGTCTTTCGGCCGATGTTCCATGGCCGACGATACGCTATCGGGCAAACACGTCGTTTTATTAAGCACGGCGTTTCTCAGAGATAGGGCGATCCCAGCCAGAGGATGCGGTCGAAGAGGCGGATGATGAACGGGCGTGCCCGCAAGGAGGCCAGCGTGACCGGGACGGCCGTTTCGATCGCAGAGCCGATCCGGTTCTCGATCTCGGTGGCAAAGCCTGCGTCGAGCACCTCCAGATCGATTTCGAAGTTGAGCCGCAGCGAGCGGGCATCGAGGTTGGAGGATCCGACATAGGCCCACACGCCGTCGATCGAAAGCAGCTTGGAATGGTCGAAAGGGCCTTCCGTGCGCCATATGCGGCAATAATTCTTCAGAATCTGGTCGAATTGCGCGGTCATGGCGCGGTCGACAAGGAAGAGGTTGTTCACCGCCGGCACCACGACATCGATCTCGACGCCGCGCCTCGCCGCGGTGACCAAGGCACTGATCAGTTCCCGGTCAGGCAGGAAATAGGGCGACATCAGGCGGATCGACTTGCGCGCGACCGAGAAGGCGCCGATCAGCAGTTTGTGGTTGGTTTCATTGCTGGCATCCGGTCCGGAGGCGACCGCGCGCACCAGCATCGGCTGGCCGGCGGGCGGCGAAACCGGTGCGATCCGCCAGGCATCGCCCTTCAGCGCCTCCTTGGTGGCGAAGCGCCAGTCTTCCGCCGCGACCGAGAAGAGATCGGCCACAACCGGTCCGGTGACCTTGAAATGCGTGTCCCTGGCGCTGTTGGAGCCAGCGAACTCCGCCGAAAAACCCTTGCGGATGTTCATGCCGCCGGTAAACGCAACCGTGCCGTCGACCACCAGGATCTTGCGGTGGGTCCGCAGGTTGGCATAGGGCAAGCGCAGGCCCATGACGATGTTGCCGTTGAAGACATCGGCCGTGATGTTGGCGCTGCGCAAATGCCCCAGGATGCTGGGGACGGAGTAGCGGGCGCCGACGGCATCGATCAGCACGCGGACGGTGACGCCGCGCCGGACGGCGCCGGCCAGCGCTTCGACGAAGAGCAGGCCAACCGCGTCATTGTCGAAAATATAGGTCTCGAGCAGGACGCTGCGCTCGGCCCCGTCGATCGCCGCGCGCATGGCGGGGTAGGCCTCGTCGCCGCTTTCCAGCACGTCGATCGCGTTTCCCGGGTTGAGCGCGCGCCGCGCCACCCTGTCGCCCAGCGTCCTGAGGCCGGTGAAGCGCTGTCCATAGCGCTCGATGATCAACGCCTCCTCGGCCGCGACATCGCGCTCATGCTTGGCCGACACCAGGCCATCGGCAAGCGGGCGCTGCGCGCTGATCGTGGCGCGGCGGATTCGGTTGATGCCGGCGACGGCATAGATCAGCACGCCGAGGATCGGCGACAGCACCATGACACCGACCCAGCCGGTGGCGGCGCGAACGTCCTCCTTGGTCATGACGGCATGGGCAATGCCGATGGTCGCCATCACCACCGAGATGATTGCCAGTATTTGGGGCCAGTGAATCGCCAAGGTCTCGAACATTGCCAGGACTATCCAGCGAGCGCCCGCGGAAGGCAATGCAGCTGGCCATATCCGCCTTCACCGATTGGACGCACGGCTATTTGAGCAGGCCAGTCAGCACGTTGAAAGCGGCGTCGATATCGGCGCGGACGGCGGCCTTGACCGCCTCGCCATCGCGATCACGCAGCGCCGCGAACATCTCCTTATGGTGCTCGTTGGCGGTCGAATAGTTTCCGGAATCGTGCAGCATGTTGAAATAGGGGCTGATCTGCAGCCACAGGTTCTCGATGATGTTGAGGATGTTCTCGGAGCCCGCGGCCCGGTAGATGGAGAAATGAAAGGCGTAGTTGGCGCGCAGGTAGGATTTGACGTCTCCCGCCGCATTGGCCTGTTCGAGGACTTCCAGATGCCGGGCGAGCCGCGCGATCCCCTGCTCGTCCATGTGTTCGGCCGCCCACGCGGCGGCGATCGCCTCGATCTCGAAGCGGACATTCCTGAGGTCGACGAGGCGGGCGCGGCTGAGTGCCGGAATTCCGATCGAGCGGCCTGAAACGACCATCAAGGCGTTGGCCGCGGTCAGCCGCCGCAATGCCTCCCTCACCGGCATCGGGCTGACGCCGAAGGCGTCGGCGAGGCTTTGCACCGTCACCATCTCGCCAGGCACGATGCTGCCGTCGAGGATCAATTCGGTGACATGGCGATAGACCCTGTCCTGCAGGGTCTCCCTGGACAGCGGCGTTATCTCGACACCAGGCTTCCTGAACGCCGCTCCGGCCATCTCCCGATCAACCTTCCCGCGCAAAAGGCTGCGCATGCTCCCGAAATGCAAGGTTCCGGTCGCGGCGTCAAGCGTCGCGCCGTTCTATAGGATATTTCATCATTGATCTTTGATCAAATCATGATACGGTCACCAAGATCGGATGACAGGGGCCGCGTCTCGTGCCCCTGGGAGGCATTCGGTCGTTCGTATCGGGAGGAATTCACATGAGAATCGGATTGAAGATCCGGCGGCTCGCGCTGCTGGCCGGCATGGCCGTTTGCGCCCTTGGCGTGTCGGCCGCCGAGGCCGCCGAAAAGCACAAGATATTTCTCAGCATGAGCTATATCGGCAATGACTGGCAGGCCGAGGCGGCGAACATGGTCAAGGCCATGGCCGCGCACAAGAGCCTGGCCGACAAGGTCGACCTGCAGGTCCAGGTCGCCGGGCCGAACGCCCAGCGCCAGATCCAGCAGATCAACGCCATGGTGCAGAGCGGCGCCGAGGCGATCGTCGTCTATCCGATCTCGCCGACCGCGCTCAACCAGGTCGTGAAAAATGCCTGCGACAAGGGTGTGAAGGTCTTTGCCTACGACGCCGAGATCACCGAACCCTGCGCCGACAATGTCCATATCGATCAGCTGGAGGCGGGCCGGGTGACCGCCGAATGGCTGGTCAAGAAGCTCAATGGCAAGGGTAACATCATCGCCATCACCGGTGTTCCAGGCACGTCCGTCGACGATCAGCGGACAAAGGCCGCCAAGGAAGTCTTCGCCAAATATCCCGACATCAAGATCGTCGGTGAGGCTGTCGGTATGTGGAGCCAGGCGGTCGCCCGCACCGAGCTTTCGAAGATCCTGGCCACCCGCAACTGGAACGACATAAACGGGCTGTGGATGCAGGTTGGCTGCTTCACCGCCAACTCCATGCAGCTGGAAGCCGGCAAGAAGGCCAGCGAACTCCTGCCATGCGCCGGTGAAGGTTCCAATGGCGGCCGCATCCAGATGCTGCCGGAGGGCACCGAGGTGGAAGGTGCTGCTCCACCCTACGCACCGGCTGGCGCGCAACGCATTTCCTATGCCTCGCCGCCCTATTCGGGTGCGCTGGCGCTGAAGCTCGCCGTCGAGGCGATCGAAGGCAAGGACGTGCCGAAGACGACGATCCTGCCGCTGCCGGTCGTCACCAATGAGACGATCAAGCTGTGCGACGAAGGCACATGGGCGGAAATGAAGGCAGGCTGCAACGCCTTCAAGCCGTCGCTGGTCTCAAATCCCGGCTGGTTTGCTTCGATCTTCTCCGACCAGACACCCGAGGTCGGCCTCAACGCCGCCCTTGTCGGTCAGCCGGAGAACTGAGCCTCCCAAGGCCAATGGTGACGATGCGCGGATTATCTCCCGTGCATCGTCGATCCGCGCCGGTGGATGGCGCCCAAAAGCCCGGCGATCGAGGACATGACAGAACAGTTCGAACTTCCCGCGATCGAGATCGACGGCATCGGCAAGGCCTTTGGGCCGACGGTCGCGCTGGACGGCGTATCGTTCGCCATCGCGCCCGGCAGCGTCCACGCATTGCTGGGTGAGAACGGAGCCGGCAAGTCGACGCTGGTGAAACTGTTGTCGGGCCTTGTGCGGCCGAGCGAAGGCCATGTCCGCGTCTTCGGCAAGGAGATCAGCTACGGCGCACCGCGCGCGGCACATGCGCTGGGCGTGCAGACGGCGTTCCAGGAGATGACCCTGGTGCGCGATCTCTCGGTCCTCGACAACATGCTGTTGCCATACGCTCCCATCGGCGTCTCCGGCCTGATACGTCGCAAAGCGGCACGCAATGCAGTGCGCCGTCATATCGACGAACTCGGCTTTTCCGTCGATCTCGATGCCGAGGTTGGCGAACTCGAGCTTGCCGTGCGCCAGAAGATCGAGATCGCGCGCGCCGTCTATCGCAAGCCGCGCATCCTGCTGCTCGACGAGCCGACCTCGACGCTCGCCGGCCGCGACGTCGACTGGCTGGGCGACATCATCGCCAGGCTGAAGGCGGCAGGCACCACCATCGTCTTCATCACCCATCGCATGCGCGAAGTCAGGGCCTTTTGCGACACGCTGACGATCCTGAGAAACGGCCGCCACATGCTCACCGCGCCGGTCGCCGAGGTCTCGGATGCAGACGTGATCGAAAAGATCATCGGCCGCAGCATCGAGCAGACTTTTCCGCCCAAGCCCGAGGGCGCCCAGGCCTTTGGGCCTCCGGTTCTGGGCGTGCGTGACCTCAAGGTCGGACGCAAGCTCGACGGCGCGAATTTCGATCTGCGCCGGGGCGAGATCCTCGGCATTGCCGGATTGCAGGGAATGGGTCAGCAGGACCTGTTCCTCGCCTGTTTCGGCATGGCTGAAATCACCCGCGGCGACATTCTCGTCGATGGCCGCAAAGTCTGGCTCGGCTCCCCGGCCGACGCGCTTCGGCCCAACATGGCGATCGGCCTGGTGCCGGAAGACCGCAAGTCCGAGGGCCTGTTCCTGAAACTGTCGGGCAGCCAGAATGCCACGCTGCCCGTCGTGTCGCGCTTCACGCGGTTTGGCCTCGTCGACACCAAGGCCGAGACGGGCTCCGTGGAAGAGGCATTCGCCGCCGTCGAAGTCGACCGCCGCGCGCTGTGGACGCGGGCCGGGGCGTTCTCGGGCGGCAACCAGCAAAAGATCGCCATCGCCAAATGGCTGGTGGCGCAAAGCCGCATCCTGCTTCTGTTCGATCCGACGCGCGGCATCGATGTCGGCACCAAGCATGAGCTTTATGTGATGATGCGAAATTACGTCGCCGCCGGCGGCTCGATCCTGTTGCACTCGACCGAGATTCCCGAGCTGGTCCATCAATGCGACCGGGTGCTGGTGCTCTATGACGGGCACATCGCCGCGGAACTGGAGGGGGACGCCATAACCGAGCCCGCCATCATGCGGCCGGCGCTCGGGCATGCCGGGGATGTCGCCGCATGAGCAGCGTCTCATCCCCCGCATCAGTCGGCTTCGGCCTGCGCCGCGCGCTGGCGCGCAATCGCGGCGCGCTGATCGCCGCGTCCGTGCTGGCGACCCTGCTTTTCGTCGTCGACTGGATCAGCGCCGGGCCGCTGACCTATTTCGACGTGTCGTTCCTGTCGAGCGGCGGCGCGACCTCGGCGCTCGCGGCCATCGGCCAGACCATTGTGATCCTGGCGGGCGGCTTCGACCTGTCAGCCGGCGCGGTGATATCGCTGGTCAATGCCGTGCTGGCATCGAGCATGGATCCGATGGCGCCGGGCGCCAGCATCGTCCTGTGGACGGCGGTCGGCATCGGCGTCGGCATGGCGGTGGGCGCCTTCAACGGCTTCTTCATCGCCGTGCTGCGCATGCAGCCCATCGTGGTGACGCTGTCCACCATGTTCATCCTGCAAGGCGTGACGCTGCTGGTGATGGACAAGCCCGGCGGCTTCGTATCGCCCGATCTCGGCAGCTTCTATCTGGGCGACGCGATCACCGGTTGGCTGCCAATGCCGCTGGTGGTGATCGGCGTGGTCCTGCTTGCCTGGTTCTGGCTGAAGGGAACCCGTTTCGGCACCGCGCTCTATGCCGTCGGCAGCGACGCCGAGTCCGCAGCCGCGGTCGGCATCAATATCGTGCTGGTGCGCTTTGCCGTCTATGTGATCGCCGGCGGCTGCTACGGCCTTGCCGGTGTGTTCATCAGCGCTCAGACCGGCAGCGGCGATCCGCTGGTCGGCAATCCGCTGCTTTTGTCGATGTTCGCCGCGGTCGTCGTCGGCGGCACGCGCCTCGGCGGCGGGCAGGGCGGCCCGGTGGGCAGCGTCTTCGGCGCCTTCATACTGATGATGGTGGTGAACATCCTTTTGGTGCTCAACGTATCGGCCTATTATGCGACCATCGCCGAAGGCACCATTCTGGTGCTGGCTGCCTTGGCCGGTTCCCTTTCCCACACGTCGGTGCTTGCCGTGCAGCTTCGCGCGGCGCGCGCCCGGCTTGCCGCCTGGCGCGCCGGGATATTGCCTTCGCAGCTTGAGCGCGTGGACCGGCGGCTCAGGGTCAGCGGACCCTGGCATGGTAAGCGGGACGCAGCCCTGCCGCCTCCAGCCCTCTATCGCCGCAACGCCGAGGTCCTGCGCTATGCGCTGCCCGCCTATGTCTGCCTGCTTGTCATCGTCATCGTGACCCAGATATGGCTCGGCCGTGCCATCTTCAACCCGGGGTACTGGAATTCGCTGCTGGTGCTGTCGTCCTTCCTGGCCGTGCTGGCGCTGGGGCAGGGAACGGTCATCCTGACCGGCGGCCTCGATCTTTCGGTGCCGTGGACGATCGGCATTTCCGGCATCATCCTGGCCGGCATGGTCAACGGCTCGGACGCCGCCCTTGTCTATGCCTTGCCGGTCGTGCTGGTGATGGCCTGCGCCATCGGTTTCGCCAATGGCTTCGGCATCGTCTATCTCGGCATTTCGCCGATCGTCATGACGCTCGCCACCAATGGCATCCTGCAAGGCTTCGCGCTGCTCTATTCGCAGGGAACGCCGGCCGGCTTCTCGTCTCCGATGCTGCGCTGGTTCATGACGGCCAGGCTCGGTTTCGTGACGCCGGTCGTCCTGGTGATGGTGGTCTTCGTGGCCTTGGCGGTGCTCTTGCTTGGACGCACGCCGTTCGGGCGCCGGGTCTACGGCATCGGCAACGGCTTACGCGCGGCACGCCTGTCCGGCATCGGCGTCGAGCGCACGCTGATCCTGGTCTATATGCTGTCGGCGGTCTGCGCGGCCCTTGTCGGCGTCATGCTGACCGGTTTTTCCGGTCAGGCGAGCCTTGGCATGGGCGACGACTACCTCTTGCCGTCGATCGCCGTCGTCGTGGTCGGCGGCGCGCTGATCACCGGCGGGCGCGGCCATTATCTCGGCATGCTCGGCGGCGTGCTTTTGCTGACCGCGCTGCAAATGCTGCTGGCCGGCACCACGCTGCCCTATGCGACGCGGGCAATTCTCTACGGGCTGGTGGTTCTGGGCGCCGTCATGGCGCTGCGCGAACGGCAGCCTCATTGAAAGGACAGGACGATGAGCACCAAGGCACCTGAAACGGCGGACGAATTCCTGGCCGGCCTCAAAGGACAGCGCGTGTTGGTGACGGCTGGCGCCGGTGGCATCGGCTTCGCCATCGCCGACACGCTGTCGCGGCTTGGCGCGCGCATCGTCGTCTGCGACGTTTCCGACGAGGCGCTGGCCGCTGCTCCGGGCAAGATCGAACTGGTGGCCGCGGTCAAGGCTGATGTCTCGCGCGAGGACGACGTCGACCGGCTGTTCGAGACGGTCGCCGAGAAGCTCGGCGGGCTCGATGCGCTGATCAACAATGCGGGCATTGCCGGACCGACCGGCGGCGTCGACGAGATCGAGCCAGACGACTGGCGGCGCTGCCTCGATATCTGCCTGACCGGCCAGTTCCTGTGCGCGCGGCGCGCCGTGCCGATGATCAAGGCGGCAGGTGGCGGCTCGATCGTCTCGATGTCGTCGGCCGCCGGCCGCCACGGCTATGCTTTCCGCACGCCGTACTCGGCCGCCAAGTTCGGCGTCATCGGCTTCACGCAGAGTCTCGCCAAGGAGCTCGGGCCGCACGGCATCAGGGTCAACGCCATCCTGCCCGGCATCATCGAGGGCCCCCGCATCGAAGGCGTCATCTCGGCGCGCGCCAAGCAGGTCGGCATCAGCCATGAGGAGATGACCGGGCGCTACCTGCAGAACATCTCGTTGCGCCGCATGACCAGCCCTTATGATGTCGCCTCTATGGTCGCCTTCCTGCTTTCGGACGCGGGGATAAACATCTCCGGCCAGTCGCTCGGCGTCGATGGCAATGTCGAGACACTTTGAGGAGGCGGGTTCATGGCAAGAGTTGCGATAATCGGCAGCGGCTTCATCGGGCGGGCCTGGGCGATCAGTTTCGCGCGCGCCGGCCATGATGTGGCGATGTGGGACCAGTCTTCATCGGCGACCGACGGCGCGCGCGACTACATCGCCGGCGTGCTCGGCGATCTCGCCGCCAACGACCTGCTGCGGGGGCAGTCCGCCGCTGCCGTGCTCGATCGCATCGCTGTTGTCGCCGAACTCGGGCAGGCGTTGGCCGGGGCGGTCCATGTCCAGGAGAACACACCGGAAAATCTCGAGGTGAAGCGTGAGGTGTTTTCGCTGATCGACTCGGCCGCCGATCCGCAAGCGGTGATCGCCAGTTCCACCTCGGCGCTGTTGCCATCGAAATTCACCGACCATCTCAAGGGACGAGATCGCTGCCTAGTCGTGCACCCAATCAACCCGCCCTATCTCATTCCGGCTGCGGAGGTGGTGCCATCGCCGTGGACGTCGGCCGAGACGCTTGAAACCACGCGCGCCTTCCTCATCGAGGCCGGCCATGCGCCGCTGGTGATGAAGCGCGAACTCGACGGCTTCATCATGAACCGCCTGCAAGGCGCGTTGCTTGAGGAAGCGTTCCGGCTGGTCGCCGACGGCTATGCCAACGTCGAGGATGTCGACATCGGCATCCGCGACGGCCTGGCGCTGCGCTGGTCCTTCATGGGTCCGTTCGAGACCATCGATCTCAACGCGCCCGGTGGCGTGCGCGACTATGTCGATCGCTACCAGGGCATCTACTCAAACATCTTTCCGCAGATGCTGCGCCGGGTCGATTGGGCGGGCGAGGTGATGGCAACCGTCGAGGCCGAGCGCAACAAGCGCTTGCCCAGGGAAAATCTAGGCGAGCGGCAGGTGTGGCGCGACCGCCGGCTGATGGCGCTGGCGGCGCACAAGAAGAAATCGGATCAGGAGTTCGGACAATGAAAGAAACCAGCCGCAAATCTGGCGCAACGGCGGCCAGGGGCAAGGTCATCATCACCTGCGCGGTGACGGGAGCGATCCATACGCCGACAATGTCGCCCTATCTGCCGATAACGCCGGATCAGATTGCCTCGGAAGCGATCGCCGCGGCAGAGGCCGGCGCTGCGATCCTGCATTTGCACGCGCGCGATCCGGAAACCGGCAAGCCCGACCAGACGCCGGAGGCCTTCGCCCGCTTCCTGCCGCGCGTCAAGCAAGGCACCAATGCCGCCATCAACATCACCACCGGCGGCAGCCCCTACATGAAGGTCGAGGAGCGCGTGAAGCCGGCAGCCCAGTTCAAGCCCGAGGTCGCCTCGCTCAACATGGGCTCGATCAATTTCGGGCTCTACCATCTCGCCGACAAATACGAGACCTTCAAATTCGACTGGGAAAAGCCGCATCTCGAAGCGACGCGCGATCTCGTCTTCCGCAATTCGTTCAAGGACATCGAGTACATCCTGGCGACCTGCTACGACAACGGCACACGCTTCGAATTCGAATGCTACGACATCGCCCATCTCTACAATCTCGCCCATTTCGCCGATCGCGGGCTGGTTAAGCCGCCCTTCTTCGTCCAGTCGGTGTTCGGCCTGCTCGGCGGCATCGGCACGCATCCGGAGGATGTCGCGCATATGAAGCGCACCGCCGACCGCTTGTTCGGCGACCAGTTCCGCTGGTCGGTGCTTGGCGCCGGCGCCAGCCAGTTGCGCATCGCCGCGCAATCGGCGGCGCTCGGCGGCAACATCCGTGTCGGATTGGAGGACAGCCTGTGGGCCGGCAAGGGCAAGCTTGCCAAGTCGAATGCCGAACAGGTCGTGCTGGCGCGCAAGATCATCGAAGGGCTTGGCATGGAGGTGGCGACGCCCGACGAGGCGCGCGAAATCCTGTCCTTGAAGGGCGGCGACAAGGTTGCTTTCTGAGGCGGCCGACCAATCGCCGCTGCACACCAATATATGGGAGGATGGCATGAAGATCGAAGTCGTGGTGGACGTGAAGACGACGCTGGGCGAGGGGCCTTTGTGGGACGTCGAACAGGAGCGCCTCTACTGGATCGACAGTTTCGACGGTCGCGTGTTTCGGGCGACCGCCGACGGGCGCGAAATCCGCTCCTGGGACGTGCCGATGAAGATCGGCTCGATGGCGCTGCGCAGGGATGGCAGCGGGGCGGTCGTCTCGCTGCAGCGCGGCTTCCATCTGCTCGATTTCGCCACCGGCGAGGTGACGCTGATCCATGACCCGGAACCGGACAGGCCGATGAACCGTCTCAATGACGGCAAGGTCGACCGACGCGGCCGCTTCTTCGCCGGCTCGATGGATACGATGGAGGAAGGCCCCTCCGGCGGGCTCTACCGGCTCGATCCGGATTTTTCGGTGACCAGGATCGATTCCGGCATCATCTGCTCCAACGGCCCATGCTGGAGCCCCGACGACCGCACCTTCTATTTCGCCGACACCTGGACCGGCGAGATCTGGGCCTACGACTATGACATCGCCACCGGCGCGGCCACCAATCGCCGTACCTTCGTGCGCGTCGACACCAGCAAGGGTGGGGCCGCCGACGGCTCCACCGTCGACGCGGAGGGTTATCTGTGGAATGCGCTGGTCTATGACGGAAGGCTGGTGCGCTATGCGCCTGATGGCTCGGTCGACCGCATCATCGACATGCCGGTGAAGAAGATCACCAGCGTCATGTTCGGCGGGCCGAAGCTCGACACGCTCTACGTCACCTCGATGGCCAAGCCGCCGCTGCCGCGCTTCCCCGGCGACGGCGTGCTGCGCGGCAGCCTGTTTGCCATCACTGGCCTGGGAATCAAGGGTATCGCCGAACCGCGCTTTGGCGGCTGACCTCGGCCGAATGACGGCACCAGTTGCTGTCTCTCGTCAATGAAATCGGCCAGGCCGCGGTGACGGCCGGCTGGAAGGACGATGTGCTTTTGGCCGTCGTGGAGCTCGCCGGCCTTCCGATCAAGACGGCAGGAGTTTCCGGCGAGCGAAGGTCTCGGCGATCGCGAGGACCGCGGCGTGTATCGGCCCTGCGGTGAGACTGGGCATGACCGAAGCGTCAACGACAAAAAGATTGTCGAGCGCCTTGAGCCGCAGGTCCGCATCGACGATGGCGTCCGGATCCTTGCCCATCCTGCAAGTGCCGCAGGGATGATGGTGGGTGATGACCGCCCGCGCGATGAAGTCGTCCATTTCAGCCACACCGTTCAGCGTGCCTGGCAGGAGCTCGCGCTCTCGCCAGCCGGCGAGTTCGTCTCGGTGCCCGAGTGTCCGGGCCGCCTCGAGCGCCTGGCGAAACAGCTCGCGGTCCCGGTTGCTTTGCAGGTATGCGGGGTCGATGATCAATCGATCGTCGAGTTCCGGCCCGCTGATGCGCACGCTGCCGCGGCTCGTCGGATGGGTGATGCCGAACAGCAGCGAGTAGGCCGTGCCGGGGGCTGGCGCTTCGAAGCTTTCGGACACGATCGGCGCGACGCCGCAACCAACGACAATTTCGGGCTGACCGGTACCGGTAAACCCGTCGGCCCGCATATAGGCCATCGACTCCGAGTGCTGGAGGCGCGAGGGAGGAACAGGTTTGCGGGCCGCATAGAGATTTCCGGCACCAAGCAGGTGGTCCTGAAGGTTTCGACCGACCTGCGGCATATCGATCAGGCAGCCGACGCCCGCGGCATCGAGCATGTCGCGCGGACCAATGCCCGAGCGCATCAGCAAAGCCGGACTTTCCAGCGCGCCGGCGCAAAGCACGATTTGATCCGCAAGGATTTCGACCGGACCCTGTTGTCCCACGACTTCGAGGCCGCGGACCTGATTGCCCGCTAGTTTGAGCCGCCGCACGCGGGATCCCGTAAGGATGGTCAGGTTCTTGCGGCTTCGAACGGCCGGCGTGAGCCAGGCGTCGGCCACCGTGACCCGCCGGCCGTCGCGAATGTTCAAGGAGTTCGGGGTGACGCCGATCATCTGTCCGCTGTTGTGGCCCGCAAGGCGCGGCAAGCCGAGCGAAGCGCCGGCTTCGATGAACGCGCGCGCGACCGGACTGACCTCGTCCGTCGGCAAATGGACCGGCATCGGCCCGCCCTTGCCGTAAAGGCCGTTGCCGCCGAGCGGGTGATCCTCGATGGCCCGAAACGCGGGCAGCAATCCGTCCCAGCCCCACCTGTCATCGCCGGTCGCGTCGACCCATGCCTGGAAGTCCTGGGGGTGGCCGCGCATATAGCCCATCGCATGCAGGCAACTCGAGCCGCCCACCAATCGCCCGCGTGCCCAGTGATGCACCCGGCCCGCGGTGCCGGCTTGCGGCTCCGTGCGATAGTCCCAATCGTAGCCACGGCCCTGAAGCGCCGGCCATGCCGCGGGGTTCCAGATGTCGGGGTCAACAGCCTCTTCACCTGCCTCGATCAGGAGAACGCGACAGGCCTGGTCCTCGCTCAGTCGCGCGGCCAGCAACGCCCCCGCCGAGCCGCCACCGACGATGACCAAATCGGCATCCCGTTCGCGTTCGAAATTCGCCATGGTCATCATCACTCCATCTGGCGCTTGCGTATTCGGCAAGTGGGGCGCCGTACGACGTGGGTCCGCGCGTCGACCTGTTCGCGGACAGTCGATCCGCGACATCAAAGGGCTTCGAGTTTCAGGCGGAGCAGCTGTCTTTCGAAAAACTCAAGTCGCGCTGTCCATGGACATCTTCGCTGCCGCTTTCGCCTTCAACAGGTGGTTCTTCGAGGCTTTGCGGGCGGCCTTCTCGTCGCCGGCGGCGATGGATTCGTATATCTCCTTCATCTCCGCCAGGCTGCTTTGTGCCCGGCCGTCCAATGACATGGATCGTCCCCGAAAG
The DNA here is from genome assembly GCF_020165665.1 of Mesorhizobium sp. BH1-1-4. Lineage (NCBI taxonomy): Bacteria > Pseudomonadati > Pseudomonadota > Alphaproteobacteria > Hyphomicrobiales > Phyllobacteriaceae > Mesorhizobium > Mesorhizobium sp. BH1-1-4. The sequence continues at coordinate 100,104 of NZ_JAIUIN010000009.1, read as the reverse complement.
AAGCTTATCCTGGCCACCAGGCCGCGATGGACTTCCTCGAGGATCGGATTGCCGCAATTGGCGAGGATGATGGAATAGAAGTCCGCGGCCGTCATGACCTGCGCCAGGCTGTCATTGCTGGACGCCGCCTCTTCGAACGCGGAGAGGGATTTGTCGAGTTCACGCAACTGCTCAGGTGAAATTCTCGACGCGCACCGTCCCGCCGCCTCGACTTCCAACAGCTCTCGAACCTCGTAAATGGCGGTTGCCACCTCCCACGTAAGGGACGGTATAGAGGGGCCGCGGTTGGGTACGATCTCGATCAGCCGCTCGGCCTCGAGACTGCGCAAAGCCTCCCTCAGCGAAGGGCGGCTGATGCCGAGCTGTGTGCATAGCTGGCTTTCGATGAGGCGGCTTCCCGGCTGGAACAGCCCGGAGAAGATGGCGAGCCGTAACTTGTCGACCGTCTCCCGTTGCACTGTCCGTGGCGAAATTCGCAAATTCAAATCTGGAGGCATCTCTAACGTCTCTTGGGTTTGAGTCGCAATCGCCGGAGCAACATACGTCACGCCGTGGAAAATAGCCAGATTGTCAAATCTGAAGATTGCAAGAATGTCAGACAATCCGCTTGACGTCCCTCCGGCTGTATGATCCTTTTGAACGAGACGGCAGTGATGGTGAGGTCATGGACATGGCGGCAGAGATAGCTTGCGACCAATCTGGCTCGCGACGCATCGACACCGGCCGTATCGCCTTGAATGTGCGCGAAAGCGGCAACGGCCCGTTGATGCTGTTCTTCCATGGCATTACCTCGAACTCCGCGGTCTTCACGCCGTTGATGGCCCGGCTCTCGGATCGCTTCACGACCGTGGCCGTCGATCAGAGGGGGCACGGCCTCAGCGACAAGCCGGAAGGCGGCTATGAGGCGAACGACTATGCCGACGACATTGCCAGCCTGATCCGCACGCTCGACCGGGGTCCCGCCATCCTCGTCGGACATTCGCTTGGCGCCAGAAATTCCGTCACGGCCGCCGTGAGACATCCAGACCTGGTGCGGTCGGTCGTGGCAATCGACTTCACGCCCTACATCGAGACCGAGGCCCTGGACGCGCTGGAGGCCCGCGTGAACGCGGGAAGCCAGCTTTTCGAGAATCTCGAGGCTGTCGAATCCTATCTGGCCGGGCGCTATACGAACATTCCCGCCGCTGCCATCAGAATACGGGCCGAGAGCGGCTATCACCGGGTCGACGGCGGGTTGCGGCCATTGGCGTCGCCCGTGGCCATGGCTCAGACCGCCAAGGGCCTGCGATCGGACCTGGCGCCCGCCTATCGGGACGTGGCGAAGCCCGTTCTCATCGTTCGGGGCGAGGCGAGCAAATTGGTTTCGGCGGCGGCGCTGACAAAGACCAGCCGGCTGCGGCCGGATCTGCCCGTGGTCGTCGTCCCCGGCGCCGACCACTACGTCAACGAGGTCTCTCCCGAGATCACGCTGAAAGCCATCACCAATTTCATCGACGCCTGACGGCGCAGCACGCCGTCTTCTCGTACGCAGCATCAGGATAGAAAATGGCAAATGTACACAAAACCCAGGGCAAGGCGCGCCGCGCGGAGGTCGCCGGCGGCGGCTTTGCCGGCCTGACGGCCGCCATCGCGCTGAGGCAGAACGGTTGGGACGTCAGGCTGCATGAAAAGAGCTCGGAGCTACGGGCATTCGGCGCGGGCATCTATCTCTGGCACAACGGCCTTCGGGTCCTCGAAGGACTGGGCGCGCTGGATGATGTTCTCCAAGGCTCGCACACGCCTCCGACCTACGAAACCTGGATGCACAACAAGTCCGTTTCGAAGGAAACGTTCAACGGGCTTCCCTGGCGCATCATGACCCGCAGCCACCTGCATGATGCGCTGGTCAACCGCGCCCGCGCTCTGGGCGTCGAGATATCGGTCAACTCCGAGGCGGTCGCCGCCGATCCGGAAGGCCGCCTGACCCTTCAGACCGGAGAGGTTCTCGAAGCGGACCTGATCGTCGGCGCCGACGGCGTTGGCTCGAAGGTCCGGGATTCCATCGGCTTCAAGCAGGATCGGTGGGTCTCAAAGGACGGTCTCATCCGGCTGATTGTCCCTCGCAAGAAGAAGGAGCTCGGTCACGGCGAGTGGGACAACACCATAGACATGTGGAACTTCTGGCCGCGCGTCCAGCGCATCCTCTACTCGCCCTGCAACGAGAACGAACTCTATCTCGGCCTCATGGCCCCGGCCGCCGATCCTCGGGGTTCGCAGGTGCCGATCGACCTCGAGGTCTGGGTCGAGATGTTTCCCTTCCTGGAGCCCTGCCTGATCGAGGCGGCGAAGCTGAAAACCGCCAGGTACGACAAATATGAAACCACCAAGCTCGATAGCTGGACGAGAGGCAAGGTCGCCCTCGTGGGGGACGCCGCGCATGCCATGTGCCCGGCTCTTGCGCAGGGCGCCGGCTGCGCGATGGTCAATGCCTTCAGCCTGTCGCAAGATCTGGAGACGGGCTCTTCGGTCGAGGACGCGCTCGTCGCGTGGGAAAAGCGCATTCGCCCGATCACCGATCGCTGCCAGGCCCTGTCCGGCGACTATGCGGCGAACCGCTCGCTCTCGAAGGGAAACATGTTCACGCCGGCAGCATTGGAAGCAGCCCGCTACGACCCGCTGCGCGGCGTCTTTTCATGGCCGCAGTAGTTTTTTTGGCCAGCCGGTCAACGAATTAATCGGCGCGTGCGGAAACCGTGCGCACCCTTCAGGAGATAAAGATGAATTATTCCAGTGAAGTCGAACGGGATTACGATGTCAGGGGCTGGTACGCCTCGGTCCAGGAAAGCCGGCATGATGGCGGCCAACCCGGCGACACGCTCGTCAAGGTCGCGACAGGCGTCGTCATACGCAACCCTTTCGCCGGAAAGTTCGTCGCCGAATTGTCCGAGCTGACAAATCCGAGTTCAGCCATTGGTCATGCGCTCGGCGAGCGTGCCGTGGCGCTGCTCGGCAACAGGCCGGTCGAAAGCTATGGCAAGGGCGGCATCGCGGGCACATCGGGCGAACAGGAACATGTCGTCGCCTGCATCACCACGGTGTTCGGAGATCCGCTGCGCCAGCAGGTCGGTGGTGGCAAGGCCTGGATTTCGTCGGTCAGCAAGGTCGCCGCCGCCGGTACATCCATCGATATCCCGCTCGCCCACAAGGACGAGCTCTACATCCGGTCCCACTATGACGCCGTCACCTTTTCCGTGCCGGACGGCCCGCGCCCCGATGAGCTTTTGATCTGCGTCGCCGTCGCTTCGGGTCCGCGCGTGCATCAGCGCGTCGGCGGCAAAACCGTCGCCGACCTCAAGGCCGGTGTCTAGTTCCATCGAAATTGGCGAAGGAAATTCCATGCCCCTGAATATCAAGGACCTCAAGATTACATCGGCGGATTTCGAGCCGCTCGGGAAACTGCGCGACGAGCATGCCGGCGACAAAGGCAACGTATTGCCCAGGCTTACGGTCAGCGGCGTGCCGGCGGGCACGAAGGAGCTCGCGGTCATCTGCCACGATCCCGACGCGCCGTTGCCCAACGGCTTCACGCACTGGGTCGTCTATGGCATCGATCCGTCGGCCACCGATCTTTCGGACGCGCAGGAGAAATTCCGCGTCGGCCCCAACGGCGCCGGCGGCAAGCAGTATTACGGCCCTCAGCCGCCGGCTGGCCATGGCGAGCATCACTATTATTTCTGGGTCTATGCCCTCGACACCAAGGTCGAAGGGACGCCCACAAGGGAAGAGTTCCTGCAGACATATGCCGGCAACATCATCGAGCAGAACCGGATCGTCGGCCTCTACGAGAACAAGTGAAATCCGCGGCATCGGCGACCGATAACAAGAACAAAATTGTCGCCAGCGCCGCGCAATGGGAGAATTGGAAATGAAAGACAACAGCCTCGCGCGCCAGACGGTCTTTGAAGAGCTGGTCACGGCGACGAAGATCCTTCTGAACGAAGGCATCATGGATACGTTCGGGCACATCAGTGCCCGCGACCCCGAGGATCCCGAAAGCTTCTTCCTGGCGCAGAAGCTTGCCCCGAGCCTGATAACCGTCGACGACATCCAGCGTTTCAACCTCGACGGCGAAACCTCGGACAACAGGCCGTCCTATCTCGAGCGCTATATCCACAGCGAGATCTACAAGGCGCGGCCGGACGTTCAGTGTGTGCTCCACACCCATTCTCCGGCTGTCCTGCCGTACTGCTTCGTCGATACGCCGCTTCGACCAGTCACCCACATGGGCGCTTTCATCGGCGAGTCGGTCCCGGTCTACGAGATCCGCGACAAGCATGGGGATGAGACGGATCTCTTCGGCGGCAGCCACGACGTCTGCGCCGACATCGCCGAAAGCCTCGGCAGCCAGACCGTGGTCCTCATGGCGCGGCATGGCGTCGTCAATGTCGGCAACTCCGTGCGGGAAGTCGTCTTCCGCGCCTTCTATCTGGAGCAGGAAGCGGCAGCGCTCACGGCCGGCCTGCGGATCGGCACTGTCAAATATCTGTCGCCGGGCGAGATAAGGACGGCGGGAAAACTCGTCGGTGCCCAGATCGATCGAGGATGGAATCACTGGTCGCAGCGTCTGCGAGAGGCCGGTCTGGCCTAGCGCGGTGCGCGGAATAGTTGGGCCATCCCGGTTCTGGCCGGGATGATCCAGTCCCGGTTTCAACAGTTCCCTGGCGCAGGAGCGCCGGACCAAGGCGATGAAACGCACCATGCCGCATGCTGAAAGTTACGACTATGTCATCGTTGGGGCCGGATCGGCCGGTTGCGTGCTCGCCAACCGGCTGAGCGCCGACCCCCGATGTTCGGTGCTGTTGCTCGAGGCCGGCGGCTGGGATCGCGACCCCATGATCCACATACCGCTTGGCTGGGGCAAGATCCTGACGGAACGCCGCCATGACTGGATGTATTTCTGCGAGCCGGAAGACAATGTCGGCGGACGCCGGGTCGAGTGCGCGCGCGGCAAGGTGATCGGCGGATCGTCGTCGACCAACGCCATGGCCTATGTGCGGGGAAATCGCGGTGACTACGACCGTTGGGCCGCCAGCGGGCTCAGCGACTGGTCTTATGACAAGGTGCTGCCCTATTTCCGCAAGCAGGAAAGCTGGGAAGGCGGCGAGAGCCGATATCGCGGCGGCAATGGTCCGGTCAGCACCCAGTTCTGCCGCTACAAGGACACGCTGATCGACGCCTTCGCACAGGCTAGCGTCCAGGCCGGCTATCCGCAGACCGACGACTATAATGGCGAGCGGCAGGAAGGGTTCGGCCGCCTCCAGATGACGATCTCGAAAGGCCGGCGCAGCTCGACCGCGTCCGCCTATCTGCGGCCGGCCCTGAAGCGGCCCAATTTGACGGTCCTGACCGGAGCGACGGCGACGAAGATCATCCTGGAGGGCACGCGCGCCACCGGGGTGGTCCTGAACCATGACGGTGGCGAACGGACGGTCGTCGCCCGCAAGGAAGTTCTGCTCTCGGGCGGCGTCATCAACACGCCGCAACTCTTGATGCTGTCCGGCATCGGGGCGCCAGAGGAACTCGCGGCGCAGGGTATCCAGACGCGGGTGGATCTGCCGGCGGTCGGCAAGAACCTGCAGGATCACGTCTCGGTCATCCTCATGTATCGGCGCCGGGCTCCGGGCGGCCCTTTCCTGCGCAACATGCGTGCCGATCGGATTGGGTTCGATTTCGCCAAGACCTACTTCACGGGACGGGGTTTTTCGGGCGACGTGCCCGGCGGCGTCGTTGCTTTCCTGAAAAGCGGCCCGGAGCGGCCGTTGCCCGATGTGCAACTGCTGTTCACGGCGGCTCCGCTGGCAGCGTGGCCTTATTTCGAGCCGTTCAAGGCGCCGTTTCCGGACGGCTTTGCCACGCGGATCGTGGCGACGCAGCCTGAGAGCCGGGGGGCGGTGAAACTGGCCTCGGCCGATCCCCTCGCGGCACCGCTGATCCATCAGAATTTCCTCGCCTCGCCGAAGGACTGGCAGTCGCTTCGCGCCGGCTTCCGGGTGGCGAGGGATCTGGCGGCGCAGCCCTCCATGCAGCCCTTCATCGAAGCGGAGTTCTTTCCCGGTCCCAAATGCCAGAGCGACGAGGAGATCGACGAACATATCCGCAAGACTTCCATCACCGTGCATCATCCGGCCGGAACCTGCCGGATGGGGGCCGATGCGGCGTCGGTCGTCGACCCGCAATTGCGGCTTCGCGGCGTCGACGGTCTCAGAGTGGTAGACGCGTCCGTCATGCCTGACCTCGTCTGCGGAAACATCAACGCGGCGGTGATCATGATTGCCGAGAAGGCCGCCGACCTTATCGCGGCATCGAATATAGCAATGGAAAGCAGGGCAGCGTGATGATCCAACGTATCGCCATCATCGGTCTGGGTACGATGGGGCCAGGCATGGCCGCAAGGCTAGCCAGGGGCGGCCTGCAGGTCGTCGCCTACGACGTCGCCCCAGCCGCGATCGAGCGCGCCGGAACCATGCTGGGCGTGGCGGAGACCGTTCTCGATTCCCTCGGCATCGCACCGCCTGCTGCCGGTCCTGGAACGATTCGCTTCACGGATGACATCGCCGACGCGGTGTCGGGCGCCGACCTCGTCATTGAGAACGTGCCTGAAAACATTTCGATCAAGGCCGATGTCTATCGCGCGATCGACAGCCTGATCGCATCGGACACGATCGTCGCGTCCGACACGTCGGGCATCCCGATCACCAAGCTGCAGGCGCACATCTCGCATCCCGAGCGGATGGTGGGCATGCACTGGTCGAACCCGCCGCACATCATCCCGATGATCGAGGTGATCGCCGGCGAGAAGACGTCGCCGGAGACCGTGATTGTCATCCGCGACCTGATCCGCTCGATCGGCCTGTTGCCGGTGGTGGTGAAGAAGGACGTTCCGGGCTTCGTCGAAAACCGCGTGCTCTATGCGCTGCTGCGCGAGGCGGTCGACCTCGTCGAGCGCGGTGTCATCGAGCCGGAAGACCTCGACACCTGCGTGTCCTGGGGCATCGGCTACAAGATCGCCGTGATCGGGCCGATGGCGCTGCTCGATATGGCGGGCCTCGACATCTACAAATCCGTCTCGTCTTTCCTCAACGGCGATCTCTCCAAGCGCGACGACGTCGCGCCGATGGTGCTGGAAAAGACCAACGCGTCGAAGTTCGGCATCAAGTCGGGGGAGGGCATGTTCTCCTACACGCCCGAGCAGACAAAGGCGCTGCAAGGTGAGCGGGCGCGCAAACTCGTCGCGGTGCGGCGCATCCTGGAGGGCCGGGAGTAGCCATGCGCATTGAACCCATTCGAGCAGCAGGTGGCCGGCCAGCCCATATCCGCCACGATGACGACCTGATCTCCGCCAAGGGCGTTTCGGTGGTCATGGCCAAGCAACTGGTGCTGCAGAATATCGATCTTGCGATACCGAAGGGGTCGTTCGTCTCCCTCATTGGTCCTTCCGGTTGCGGCAAGAGCACCTTGCTCAAGGTTCTGGCCGGGTTGGTCAATCCGACGAGCGGCGGCGTCTCCATCGCCGGACTTTCGCCGGTCGAGGCGGCGCGCAAGCGCATGATCGGCCTCGTGTTCCAGGACGCCAACCTGCTGCCGTGGAAGAATGCCGTCGACAACGCATCCATGCTGCTCGGCATCGCCGACAAATCGCTGTCGCGCGCGGAGTTGCGGGCGCGCGGACAGGAGATGCTCGAGCTGGTGGGCCTGGGCGACAGCGCTCACAAGCGTCCAAACGAATTGTCGGGCGGCATGCGCCAGCGCGTCGCCATCGCGCGGGCCCTGGCGCTCGACCCGGCGGTGCTGCTGATGGACGAGCCGTTCGGCGCGCTCGACGCCATTACCCGCGACCAGATGGGCCAGTCGCTGCTGGAAATCTGGCAGCGCACCGGCAAGACCATCGTTCTCGTCACGCATTCGATCGACGAGGCCATTCATTTGTCCCGCCACGTGCATGTGCTGGGGATCAAGCCCGGCCGGATCACCGAGAGCCTCGACATTGGCCTGCCCTATCCGCGCGACCTGTCGGTGACGGAAGATCCGGAATTCGTCCGGCTGGTGGTTCAACTGCGCACGATGCTGCGCGCCAGCCATCAACCGGGAGGCGGGTCATGAGCGATCAACCCATCACCAATCTCTCCGAGCCGCGGCTTGCCTCGAACTGGGCCGCCGCGACAAGCAGTTGGCTGCCGGCGGTCATTCTTCTGTTGGCGACCATCGTGGTGTGGGAAGCCGTGGTGCGGATCTTCGCCATCTCCGCCTTCATCATTCCCGCCCCGTCCGAGATCGCGAAATCGCTGGTCGCGCAATGGGGAACGCTGATGCAGGCGACACTGGTGACGGCGGGGGAGATCCTGTTCGGGTTCCTGGTCTCGGTCGTCGTCGGCGTCGCCATCGCGTTGGTCATCGTGCGCTTCGACTGGCTGGGGCGGGCGCTTTATCCACTGGTGGTGCTGTTCCAGAACGTGCCCAAGGTGGCGCTGGCACCGATCTTCATTCTCTGGTTTGGCTACGGGCTGGCGCCCAAAATCGGGCTGATCCTGGTCATTGCCTTCTTCCCGGTGACATTGTCGATGCTGGCCGGCATGCAGTCGGTCGATCGCTCGCTGTTGTCTTTGATGAATTCCGTCGGCGCCAGCCAAACGCAGATCCTGTTCAGGATCCGCGTTCCGCATTCGCTGCCGAACCTGATGGCGGGAACCAAGATCGCGGCCACGCTGAGCGTCATCGGCGCCATCGTCGGCGAATTCGCCGGCGCCTCGGACGGGCTGGGCTACGTCATCCAGTTCGCCTCGACCCAGCTCGACACCGCGCTGGTCTTCGCGGCGCTGCTGCTCGTCTCCGCGCTCGGCATCGCCTTCTACTACGCGGCCGAAATCCTCGAACGCATCGTGGTGCCGTGGGCACCCAAATTCAGCCAGGCCTAGGCCTCTCGATCAACCAAGCCAATAAAAGGGAACAAGAAATGCTGAGACGCTCACTTATCAAGGTAGCCACGCTTGCGGCCTTCGCCGGCGCGCTTGGCTTCTCGAACGCCGCGTTGGCGGCCGACAAGGTCAATGTCCAGCTCGACTGGGTGGTGCGCGGCAACCACGCCATGTTCTTCGTCGGCAAGGAAAAAGGCTTCTTCGCCAAGAACGACATCGACGTCGCCGAAATTCGCAAGGGTTCCGGCTCGCCGGATGCCATGCGGCTGGTGGGCAACGAGAACGCGGATTTCGGCTTCGGCGATCTTCCCACGCTTGCCGTCGCCCGCTCGCAGAGCGTTCCCGTGGTGGCGCTGGCGGCGGTCAACCAGCACTCGCCGCTGGCGATCATGTCGCTCGCCAAGACGGTGAAGCTCACCAAGCCGGAAGATCTCAAGGGCCTCACCATCGGCATTCACCCGGCGGGCTCGACCTACATCTTCTTCAAGGGCTTCCTGGCGGCAAACGGCCTGACCGAAAAAGACATGACGCTGAACAGCGTCTCGCCGCCCTATGAGAGCTATCTGCTTCTGGGCCGGGTCCAGACGGTGGTCGGCTATGTCGACGCCGAGGTTCCCGAACTGGAGGCCAAGGCCGGCGGTCCGGGTTCGCTCAGCATCATGATGGGCGCGGACCATGGCTGGAAGGCCTATGGCTCCGGCCTGTTCACCTCGGAGAAGATGATCAAGGACAAGCCGGACGTCGTCGCCCGCTTCGTCAAGGCTTACAGGGAAGCCTTCGACTATGTCGTCGCCCATCCCGAAGAAGCCGCCGAGATCACGGCAAAGGCCGCGCCAGGCTATGCGGACAAGAAGGATGTGCTGCTGGCGCAGATCAACGCCGATATCGCCTCGACCTTCACCAGCCCCGATACCAAGGAACACGGCCTCGGCTGGATGACGAAGACGCAGTGGGAGGAGACCCTGAAGACGCTCACCGACCAGGGCGTGCTCAAGGCGGCGCTGTCGGCCGACGACGTCTTCACCGACAAGTTCCTGGCGAAGGAATAGGGCCCGATGTCCCGGGCGGATCGATCAATGAGCGCCTACCGGCACGCCAGGCCGTCCTGCTGCTTGCCGCAGGATACCTCGCGCTTGCCTTTGGCGGCGTCGGTCCGGTCGAGCGCGATCTGCACGCGAGTGGCATATGCGCGGCCCGCCAGGCCGCACCACAGCCGCTCGACAGGCAGGTTCTCGCGCTTGTCGTTGAGAATGGTGAAGGTGCCGGTCTTGGGGTCGAACCAGAGTTCGACACGAGCGCTCTCGCCCGGCTCTATCGTCGCGATGCCTTCCGAATACCAGTGGGCAAAGTCGGCGTTGCAGGAAATGCCTTCCTTGCCCGCATTCGAAATCGTCAACGGCACCATATCGAGCCCATCGGTGCCCTTGCGGACAATCACCTGGTGCAACTCAACCGCGTTGGCAAGCGATGTGAACGCCAACATCGCGGGAAGGACATAACGGATTTTCACTTTGCCTGAGCTCCATGGGGTAGTTTTCTCAGGCAGTCTATCTCGCTTCGGCGCAATAACAACAAGAATATTGATTGGAAAATCAAACAGAGAGGGTAACATGTTTAAGATTCTTAAGAGCAGTGTAAGTGCATTTGTATTGTGCGGCGTCTTGATGGGCGGCGCGTTTGCCGGCGAAGTCAAGTCGATTGCCATCCTGACGCCCGAGGAGGGCACGGATTATGGCTGGAACCAGCAGGGTATCGACGCCGCCAAGGCAGCCGGCAAGGCCGCCGGCGTCGAGGTGGTCGTGGCCCAGGGCCTCGGCTATGGCGATGTCCGTCCGACGCTGCGCGAGCTCGCGTCCGACGGCGCCAGCCTGCTGATCGCGCATGCCAGCGGCTACAACACCTCGGCGCCTGAAATCGCCAAGGAACTGAAGGTTCCGGTGGCGATCGTCGACACGCCGAACGGCCTGGAGAAGGGCCTCGTCGCCGACTACACCCTGAGCGGCCATGAGGGCGCTTATCTTGCCGGCCGTCTAGCCGCCAAGGTGTCGCGCTCGAAGTCGGTCGGCATCGTCGTGTCGGGCGAACCTCCGTCATGGAACTCGCAGTCGGCGGCGTTCGCGCAAGGCGTGAAGGCGGAAAACCCGGACGTGAAGATCACCTATGCGGTGATCGGGCCGGCGGCCTATAGCGATGCGGCCGGCGGCAAGCGCGTCACCGAAAGCGTCATCGCCTCGGGCGCCGACATCATCTTCGGCCAGGGCAACGGCTCCAGCTTCGGCATGCTGCAGGCGGTGGAGACGACCAAGGCCGCGGATGGCGGCAAGGTCTATTTCATCGACGTCATCGGTGACAAGTCGCCTATCGACAAGGGCTTCCTGCTGTCGTCGGTGGTGTGGAACATCGAACCGGTCTACGCGGCGATGATCGCCGACCTGAAGGCCGACACGTTCGGTACCAAGCACTATTCAATCGGCCTCAAGGACGATTCCGTGCAGCTGCTGAAGACCGCCGCCATCCCGGACAAGGTCTGGGGCGAAATCCAGGCGCTGCGCGAGGACGTCATTTCCGGCAAGATCAAGGTCGAGCCGGTCTTCGACGCGGCCGCCGTCAGGGCGCTGATGACAAGCGTCGCCCAGTAAGGCGATCAAAGTCGGCTGCCGGAGGGGCGATCGGTTCGCCCCTCCGGACCGTTCCCATTTTCTGGTGCTGGGCTTTCATGAGCAGTTTTTCTTCATCGCCCGTCGATATCAGCGACATCGTCGCGCTCGAAGGCGTGACCAAACGATTTCCCGGCATTGTCGCCAATGACAGCATCGACCTGTCGATCCGCCCTGGCGAAGTGCATGTGCTGCTGGGCGAGAACGGGGCGGGAAAATCCACCTTGATCGGCATGCTGTCGGGCCTGCAGCAGCCGGACGAGGGGCGCATCCTTGTCGACGGCAAGCCGACGCCGATCACGTCGCCACGCCATGCGCTGGCGCTCGGCATCGGAACGGTGTTCCAGCACATGATGCTGGTGCCCACCCTGACTGTCGCCGAGAACCTGCTTCTTGGCGGACCCTGGTGGCAGCGCCCCAGGACCGAAGAGCTCGAGGCCCGCGTGGCCGAGATCACCCGCAGCCTCGGCATCACGGTGAAACTGCATGCCAGGGTTTCGGAGCTTTCACTGGGCGAGCAGCAGCAGGTCGAGATCCTGCGCGCCATGGTGCGCAACAGCCGGCTGCTGATCCTCGACGAATCCACCTCGATGCTGACGCCGAAGGGCATCGATGAGTTGGGCGCGCTGATGCGCCGCCTCGTCGAACAGGGTTTGGCGATCGTCTTCATCACCCACAAGCTCAGGGAAGCCGCTGCCTTCGGCGACCGCATCTCGGTTCTGAAGCTCGGCCGCAAGGTCGGCGAAATACCGCCTGAGCGATTTCGCGCGCTCGGCGAACAGGAGATCATTTCCGAGATCGTGGAGTTGATGTTCGGCAAGCAGAAGGATGATCCCGAAGCTGTCGAACGTCCGGCCCACGCCGTCGATGCGCAAGCCGCGCCTCTGCTTAAGGTCACGGATCTCACGGTTGCGCCGACCGACAACGCGCCCGGCCTGTCGTCGATCTCCTTCGACATCCGTCCGGGCGAGATCCTCGGCATCGCAGGCATTGACGGCAACGGCCAGAAACAGCTGGCGGAGGCCTTGGCCGGCCAGCGCGGGGCGACCGGTGGTTCGGTCCGGCTCGAGGGCGCCGCCATCGAGACCCTGAGTGTCGGCGAACGCCGCCAGCGCGGCCTTCGCTATTTGACCGACGACCGGCTGGGCGAGGGCACGGTCGGCACCTTCCCGGTCTCCATCAACTTCTTCCTCAAGCAGGTCGGCGCGGCGCCGTTCTGGCGCGGCGGCGTCGAGCAGCGCGCCGAGATCGACAAGCGCGCCGCCGAACTCGTGCGCGAATACGATGTGCGCACGCCAAGCCTGAAGACGCCGGTCGGGCGGCTTTCGGGGGGCAACATCCAGAAGGTCCTGCTGGCACGCGAACTGGCCGAAGGCGCCAAGGTGGTGATCTTCAACAAGCCGACCTACGGGCTCGATCTCGCCAATACGCTGGCTTCGCGCCAGCGCATCCGCGACACCGCGGCACGCGGCCTTGCCGTGCTCCTGATCTCCACCGACCTCGAGGAACTGCTCAGCATGTGCGACCGCATCGCGGTGATCGCCAACGGCGCGCTGGTCGGCACCGTCGCCAATGCCGACGACGCCCGCACCAGGGTCGGCCGCCTGATGATCGGACTTGCCGCATGAGCATCGACACCGCACCCGCCGCCGCCACCGCACTCGATGCCACGAGCGGGGCGGCCACGCGCCGTGACATACTGCATCGGCTGCTGATGACGATCGGCCCGATCCTTGCCGCTCTCGTCATCGCCGGCTGCATCCTGCTTGCCGTCGGCGTCGACCCGCTCGCCTATTATGGCTACGTGCTTGAGAAGGGCTTGTTCTCGCCGCTCGGCATCCAGCAGACGCTGACGCGCATGGCGCCATTGTTGTTTCTCGCCGCCGGCCTGATCGTGGCCTTTCGCGCCGGTATGTGGAATCTTGGCGGCGACGGCCAGTTCCTGCTCGGCGCGGTGACGGCGGCCGCCAGCGCTCCGGTGCTGGTGGAGATATTGCCTGCCTGGCTGGCGCTCTTCTGTTCGTTCCTGATCGCCATGGTGGTGGCCATGATCTGGTCGCTGGTGCCGGCGCTGCTGCGCGCCTATCAGGGTGTCAACGAGATCATCACCACGCTGATGATGACGTTCCTCGGCACGTCGCTTGCCAATGTCCTGGTCAAGCTGGTGTTTCGCGATCCCGGCACCACCGTGCCGCAGACCCGCACGCTGCCGGTGGAAGACCGGCTGCCGCGCCTGTTCGAAACCACCATCACCAGCGGCCTGCTGCTCGGCCTGGCGGCGATCATCATCGTGCATCTGGTGATGACGCGCACGGCATTCGGATTGAAGCTCAGGATCGTCGGCGCCAATCCGCGCGCCGCGGTCCATGCGGGGCTGGGCGTGCCAGGGCTGACGATTGCCGTCTTTGCCATTTCGGCCGGGCTCGCCGGCCTTGCCGGTGCCGTCGACATCATCGGCGTGCAGGGCAATGTCCGTGCCGACTGGAACCCGGCCTATGGGCTGGCGGTCATCCCGGCCGTGTTCCTCGCCCGCATGAACGGCTTTGCCGCGATAGGTTTCGTGTTCCTGCTTTCCGTGTTGTCGATCGGCGGCGAGAGCGCCGCACGCCGGCTTGGCGTGCCCAATCATTTCACGCTGGTGCTGGTCTCCATCGTGCTGATCGTGCTCGCTCTCGCCGAGTATGTCGACCACCGCTATCACCAGTCGAGAAAGGCCTGACATGACCGGGCTGTTCAGCGAAGTCTTTCTCAGCGCGCTCTTGTTCGGCGCCGTCACGGCCGCCATTCCGCTGCTGCTTGCCGGGCTCGGCGAGCAGATGTCGGAAAAGGCCGGGGTGCTCAACATCGGCATCGAGGGCATGATGCTGGCCGGCGCCTATCTCGGCTTCGTCGGCGCCTTCTATTCGGGATCGCTGTGGCTGGGATTCCTCACCGGCGCCGCCGGCGGCATGGCGGTGGCGCTGATCATGGCGCTGCTTTGCGTGCGCATCGGGCTGAACCAGATCGTCATCGGTATCGCGCTGACGCTCGGCCTCGAAGGCCTGACGGCGCTGCTCCACCATTTTCAATTCTCGCGCAGTTATCCCCGCCTGCCGGCGGCGGACGCAACCGTCATTCCGCTGCTGTCGGACATTCCGGTGATCGGCCCGGCCTTCTTCAAGCATCATCTGATCGTCTATCTGGCGGTCGCGCTGGTGTTCGCGATGGGCTACCTCTACAGGCGCACGCAGCTCGGCCTCAATCTGCAGGCCGCCGGCGACAAGCCGGCAGCACTGGATGTTGCGGGCATCGACGTCATCAGGACCCGCACTATCGCCGTGCTTTCGACCGGCGCGCTGGCCGGGCTTGGCGGCGCCTATCTCGCCAATGTCGGGGCGGGCCTGTTCATCCCCTTCATCACCAATGGCGCCGGCTTCCTCGGCATCGTGCTGGCCATGCTGGCGCGCGGGCGTCCGGTCTGGGTGCTGTTCGGCGCGCTTTTGTTCGGCGTCTGCCTGTCGCTGACGACGGCCATGCAGGTGGCGGGCATCAACATCCCGACCGACGTCATCCAGATGCTGCCGTTCCTGGCGGTGATGATCATGCTGGTGCTGTTCGGGCGGCGGGCCAGCCTGCCGGCTGCACTCGGCATTCCATACGAGCGCGGGGCGCGCTGAGAAAAACCAGATGCGCGGATGGGACCCGCGCCGAAAACGGAGGCAACAATGTCGGATACCAAGGTCTACCTGCTCGACGGCGGCTCGCTCGTCCTCGACGGTTATCACGTGTTCTGGAATCGCGGTCCGGGCGGCGAAGTGCGCTTCCCCGTCTATTCGATCCTCATCGAGCATGCGGAGGGCCGCTTCCTCATCGACACCGGCTATGACTACGACCACGTCATGAAGGTGCTGCCCTTCGAGAAGCCGATCCAGGAAAAGCACCAGACCATTCCCGGCGCGCTCGGCCTGCTTGGGCTGGAACCGAAAGACATTGATGTCGTGGTCAACTCGCACTTCCATTTCGACCATTGCGGCGGCAACAAACATTTCCCGCACGCCAAGAAGATCTGCCACCGCACGGAGGTGCCGCAGGCCTGCAATCCGCAGCCCTTCGAACATCTCGGCTATTCCGACCTGAGCTTCTCGGCCGAGGCGGCGGAGGCGCGCGGCGCCACCGCGCAGTTGCTGGAAGGCACGACGCGCGCCAACTCCACCTTCGAAGGCATCGACGGCGACATCGAGCTGGCCAAGGGCGTCAAGCTGATCTCGACGCCAGGCCACTCGATCGGCCATTACAGCCTCCTGGTCGAGTTTCCCAAGCGCAAGCCGATCATGTTCACCATCGACGCCGCTTACACCCAGAAGAGCCTTGAAACGCTTTGCCAGGCGGCCTTCCACATCGACCCGGTCGCGGGCGTCAATTCGATGCGCAAGGTGAAAAAGCTGGCGGAGGACCACGGCGCCGAGCTGATGTACTCGCACGACATGGACAACTTCAAGACCTACAAGACCGGCACGCAGTTCTACGGCTGACCGCCGTCAATCGGAGACCAAAACCATGCGCTATCTCGAACACGCCGATCCGGTCATCACGCTGACCGCAGGGCCGGTGAACGCTTATCCCGAAGTGCTGCGCGGCCTCTCGCGCACGGTCCTCTATGACTACGACCCGGCGTTCCAGCTCTTCTACGAGAGGGTGGTCGACAAGGCGCAGAAGGCGATGCGGCTTTCCAACAAACCCCTCATCCTGCATGGCGAACCGGTGCTGGGCCTCGAGGCTGCGGCGGCGTCATTGATCACGCCAGACGATGTCGTGCTCAATCTTGCTTCCGGCGTCTATGGCAAGGGTTTTGGTTACTGGGCGAAACGCTATTCGCCGCATCTGCTCGAAATCGAAGTGCCCTATAACGAGGCGATCGACCCGCAGGCGGTCGCCGACATGCTGAAGGCGCATCCGGAAATCACCATCGTGTCGGTCTGCCATCACGACACGCCGTCGGGCACGATCAACCCGATCGACGCCATCGGCGCGCTGGTCTCGGCGCATGGCGGCTACCTGATCGTTGACGCGGTTTCGTCCTTCGGTGGGATGAAGACGCATCCCGAGGATTGCAAGGCCGACATCTACGTCACCGGCCCCGGCAAGTGCCTTGGCGCGCCGCCGGCGCTGACGCTGATGGGCGTCAGCGATCGCGCCTGGGCGAAGATGAAAGCCAACAAGGCAGCACCGCGCGCATCGGTGCTGAGCATCGTCGACTGGGAGAACGCCTGGTCGCGGGACAAGCCGTTCCCGTTCACGCCGTCGGTGGCCGAAGTGAACGGGTTGGATGTCGCGCTCGATCTCTATCTCAACGAGGGTCCGGAGGCGGTATGGGCGCGCCACGCGCTCACGGCAAAGGCCATGCGTGCCGGTGTCGTCGCCATGGGCCTGTCGATCTGGGCCGCCAGCGACGCAATCGCCTCGCCGAGCACCACGGCCGTCCGCACGCCCGACGGCGTCGACGAAAAGGCGCTGCGGGCTGCGGCGCGCGCCCGTTACGGCGTTGTCTTCTCGTCTGGCCGTGGTGAGACATTGGGGAAGCTTACGCGCATCGGCCATATGGGCCCGACGGCGCAGCCCATCTACGCGATCGCGGCGCTGACGGCGCTTGGCGGCGCCATGAACGCGGCAGGCCAGAAGCTTGCGGTCGGCAAGGGTATCGACGCGGCACTGGCCGTGATCGACGCCGACGCCTGAACAGACATCACAAGATTAGGTATTGAGGGAGGATTTCCATGACTGAACGGCTTGCGGGGAAGACGGCGCTGGTGACGGGCGCCGCACAAGGCATCGGCAAGGCGATCGCGGCGCGGCTGGCGGCCGACGGCGCGACCGTCATCGTCAGCGACATCAATGGCGAAGGGGCCAAGGCCGCCGCCGCCGCGATCGGCGGCAAGGCAAAGGATGTCGCGGCCGACATCTCTGATCCGGCCTCGGTCAAGGCGCTGTTCGGCGAGATCCAGGCGCTGACCGGCGGCGTCGACATCCTGGTCAACAATGCCAGCATCGTGCCGTTCGTCGCCTGGGACGATGTCGACCTCGACCATTGGCGCAAGATCATCGACGTCAACCTGACGGGGACCTTCATCGTCACCCGCGCGGCGACCGACCAGATGCGGGCGGCGGGCAAGGCTGGACGCGTGATCAGCATCGCCTCCAACACCTTCTTCGCCGGCACGCCGAACATGGCGGCCTATGTCGCGGCCAAGGGCGGCGTCATCGGTTTCACCCGGGCGCTGGCCACCGAGCTTGGCAAGTACAACATCACGGCCAATGCGGTGACGCCCGGCCTGATCGAGAGCGACGGCGTCAAGGCCAGCCCGCACAACGAGGCATTCGGCTTCGTCGAGATGCTGCAGGCGATGAAGGGCAAGGGCCAGCCCGAGCATATCGCCGACGTCGTGTCGTTCCTGGCGAGCGAAGACGCCCGCTGGATCACCGGCCAGACGCTGAATGTCGATGCCGGGATGATCAGGCACTAGAGCCGGTGGCGGGGAGATAGCGACCCGCCTGAGGCTATGTGGATCGACTCGAGCGAGGCGGGCCTTTGCGTACTCGTTCGCAGGCTTAGGGGCTAGATCGGCCCAACGACCGTGTCGCAGCAAGCGTCCTGCGACCGGTCGGGATGCGTGGCGTTTATAAGACCCATTGCAGCGCGAGGCCGAGCACGGATAGCCCCATTGCTGTCGTCGCGAGCCAGCCGAGAAAGCGCAGCCAACCCTCGACGGGGAATTCGCCCATGATGTCGGAACGCCCGGTCATCAGCATCATCACGACCATCACGGGAACGGCGCATATGCCGTTGATGACCGCGCTCCAGTAAAGCGCCTTTATGGGATCGATCGGCGTGAGCATGATGCCCATTCCCAACGCCACGGCGGCGGCCAAGGTCGCGTAAAATGCCATCGCTTGCTTCGGCTTGCGCTCCAGCCCCACTGGCCAACGGCGCGCCTCGCCCACGGCGAAAGCGGCCGAGCCCGCGAGAACCGGCACCGCGAGAAGGCCGGTGCCGATGATCCCCATCGCAAAGATCGCAAAGGCGAATTTGCCCGCGACCGGCTCCAAGGCCTTGGCCGCATCGGTCGATGAATTGATGTCGGTCACCCCTGCCTTGTGCAGCGTGGCGGCCGTCGTAAGGATGATCGCAATGGCGATCAGGTTCGAGAAAGCCATGCCGACCACCGTGTCGGCGCGAATGCGCCGGAAGGCGCCCGGCGCCTGCCACGGAGCCCACTTCAGCGGCTTGGCCTTCGGGTCGATCTTCTCCTCTTCGACCTCTTGCGACGCCTGCCAGAAAAACAGGTAGGGAGAAATCGTCGTGCCGAGTATGGCCAGCAGCGTGGTGAAGTACGCCCGGTTCCATTCCATGTGCGGAAGAACGACACCCTTGAGAGCTTCGCCCCATGGGATATCAGCCAGAAACGCGGCCACCACATAGGCAAAGAGGCTCAGCGTTGTCCATTTCAGAACGGTGACGTACCGGCTGTAGTCGAGAAAGACGATCGCCAGAACGCACGCCAGGCCGAACGCGACAACGTAGAGCCAGCTTGGGCCGCCCACCAGCAATCGCAGCGCATCGGCCATCGCGCTCAGGTCTGCCCCGATGTTTATCACGTTGGCGGCGAACAGGAGCGACGCCACGAAATACATCAGGGGAGACGGGTAGTGTCGGCAGAGATTGCCGGAAATCCCTCGACCTGTCGTCCGGCCTATTCGCGCCGCTATCTCCTGGATCGCGACCATGAGCGGGAACGTGAACACCATGGTCCAACCGACATTGAACCCCAACTGGGCGCCCGCCTGGCTGTATGTGCCGATTCCCGAAGGGTCGTCGTCAGAGGCGCCTGTGATGAAACCAGGTCCTATTGTGCGAAGAAAACGTTGGAATGGCCCTTTTGCCCGAATGCTGCTCTGTTTCTCAGAGATTTCGGCGCCTATGTCGCTCATGCAGCTGCTCCAGAAACGCGGCCCGTTCGACGTCCGCTTGAAGCAACTCCGGCAATCGCCGTTCGGTTCCTTTAGTCATTGCTGAAACGCCCGGCAGTAGCCCTTCAGCGCGTGAGAAATATCATGTCGCCAGCAAAGGAAGCACACTCCAAGCGACAAGATACCAACGGCCGCTTGGCAGGAGCTTTTTGGCGGGGGCAACCACGGTTTGCGTCCGAGCCCCGCCGCCTTCGCGGGGGTAGATCTTGGAGCCGCGCAGTTCGGCGCCTAGCGCACTTAAACCCCATTTCCAGCAATATTCATCTGGAGTGAGTCCGTAGTAAAGTATGCGAGATGCTGTTTCAGCGATTTATACGATTTCCGCGCGGAATATCTTTAAACCTGCCGGCGCGATCCCTACGTCATTCTCTGTAATGTCTATCAAGGCAACACCGATGTGACATCGCTCACGGCCGCGCCTGCCCTTACCGGGGGACTCGGGACGCGCGGTCATTTTCCCATACAATGAGCAGCCCAAACGTTCGACACGCCCTTAGTGTGTCGCGCGTGTCGGTGCGCAATCTCCCCGCCTCATAGATCAACACCAACCGGGTGACCGCCGGGTGAACGAACCCGTGCGCCCCATAGGAGAGAAGAGATGGAAGCCCTACAATATCTCGGCCCGATGGAATGGATGGCTATCGAGGTGGCCGTGCTCGTCATCGTGCTGGCGATCCTGTTCTGGTGGAGCGGCGTGGTCCGCTACATCCCGAACGACAGGCTCGGCATCTTGGAAAAACTATGGAGTTTTCGCGGCTCCGTCAGCAATGGCTTCATCGCGCTCAACCGTGAGGCAGGCTACCAGCCGGAGGTCGTGCGCGGTGGCCTGCATTTCTTCATGCCGTTCCAATATTCGATGCATCGCGCCAATCTTGTCACCATCCCGCAAGGCCAGATCGGCTATGTCTTTGCACGTGATGGCAAGCCGCTGCCTCCGACGCAGACGCTTGCTTCCAACACCGAGGCCGATGATTTCCAGGATGTGCGCGGCTTTCTCGAAAAAGGCGGCCAGAAAGGACCGCAGCGCAAGATCTTGCGCGAAGGCACCTATGCCATCAATCTCGCACAATTCATCGTGCTCACCGCCCAGTCGATCCATTCCGTTAGCCTGAGCTCGTCGGAACAAAACCTTTTTGCCAATATGTCCAGCATGATCTCGGAGCGGGGCGGCTTTGAGCCGGTCGTCATCCATAATGCCGAGGACATGATCGGTATCGTCACCATCCATGACGGTCCGGCCCTACCGGACGGCGAGATCATCGCACCGACCGTCGCCAACGATCCGAACGACCCGAACTTCCACAACAATTTCCAGGATCCGGAGAAGTTTCTCAATGCCGGTGGCTACCGTGGCCGGCAGTTGCAGGTGCTGGCCGACGGCAGCTACTTCCTCAATCGCATTTTCGCCACCGTCGAACTGGTCGAGAAGACGATCATCGACGTTGGCACGGTGGGTGTCGTCGTCTCCTATAATGGCCGCCACGGCGCGGACATATCCGGGCAGGCATACCGTCACGGCGAGCTGGTCGAAATCGGCGCACGCGGTGTCTGGTCAACGCCGCTGCTGCCGGGCAAGTATGCGTTCAATACCTATGCCGGCAAAATCATCACCGTGCCGACCACCAACTTCGTGCTCAAATGGACGAAGGAGCAGTTCGGCGAACACAGGCTGGACGAGAACCTGTCCGAGGTGTCGTTGATCACCAAGGATGCGTTCGAGCCCGTGCTGCCGCTCTCAGTTGTCGTGCATATCGACTATATGAAGGCGCCGCTCGTGGTGCAGCGCTTCGGTGACATCAAGCGGCTGGTCGAACAGACGCTCGATCCGATGGTCTCTGCCTACTTCAAGAATATCGCCCAGACAAAGACGCTGATCCAGCTTTTGCAGGAGCGTAGCGATATCCAGCGCAAATCGGGCGAGGAGATGCGCGAAAAATTCAATACCTACAGCCTCGAGCTGCAGGAAGTGTTGATTGGTACGCCACGTGCTGGCAACGGCCAGAACAGCATAGAGCAAATCCTGATCCAGCTGCGCGAGCGCCAGATTGCGGTCGAAAAGGTCGAGACTTACAAATTGCAGGAGAAGGCGGCCATCCAGGAACGCACGTTGCGTGAGAAGGAGGCGCTCGCCGAACAGCAAGCCAAGATCACGACTTCGGCACTTACCATCGAGATCAGTGAGAACGAGGGCAAGGCGCAACTCGCCCGCACCCGCCAGCAGGCGGAAACCATTCAGGTCACCGCCAAGGCGGAGGCCGAGAAGGTGCGCCTCGGCGGCCAAGGCGAGGCCGACATGATCAAGGCTATCGCGTTTGCCGATGCCGAACGCATCAAGGCGACCGGTTTTGCGGATGCCGAGAGGGTTCGCGCCGTCGGTCTGGCGGAGGCCGAAGCCACGCAGAAGAAGGTCGCGGCCTTCGGCGGCCCGGACTATCAGCTCAACTCGCAGGTACTCATGCGCTTCGCCGAGGCGATCGAGAATGGCAGGCTACCGCTCGTGCCGCAGATCCAGATCGGCGCTACCGGTGGCGAGAAGGGGGCCGCCAACGGCCTTGTCGAGATGATGCTTTCGATGCTGGTTGCCGATCGGGTTGGACCGCAAATCCTACCGGA
Organism: Mesorhizobium sp. BH1-1-4; assembly: GCF_020165665.1. Lineage (NCBI taxonomy): Bacteria > Pseudomonadati > Pseudomonadota > Alphaproteobacteria > Hyphomicrobiales > Phyllobacteriaceae > Mesorhizobium > Mesorhizobium sp. BH1-1-4. Next base: position 77,879 of record NZ_JAIUIN010000009.1, on the reverse strand, counting down.
TGAGGCCCCGGCACCCGTTGAAGAGGATTGATCTGACATGGGCCGGTTGCACCGGCCCATTTTGCGCTCTGCCGAAAACATACCGGGCTGGGTGCGGCGCCTGCTATCTTGGGCCGCCCCCGACCGTGACTCTCCACTCAGCGACCCTGCATGCCGAAAAGCGGGCTGCATCAGCCGGTCGCTGCAAACACAACATGCGACAGTGGGTTTGAAGTGGTAGCGGGAGAGGGACTTGAACCCCCGACCCCAGGATTATGATTCCCGTGCTCTAACCAACTGAGCTACCCCGCCAGGGCGGCGTCAGCCCCGAAATCCGCCTTAAATCGCAAGGCATTTCGAGGCGTTCGCCAAGGTCGGGCGGATATAAGGTTGGGAGGGCAAGGCTGTCAAGCTTCGATGCATTCGATATCGGCGCATATTCTCATTGGCGAAAAGCTTTGCCGCGCGAACAGCTGGATGCGGCCGCCGGGGTTGAGTTCGACGGGGCACGTCGCTATGTCTCGGCCACGAGTTTTTAGAGTTGACACAGATGAAGCCGCGCATTGCAGTCCTCGGTTGCGGATACTGGGGCTCCAACCACATCCGCACCCTCAAGGCGCTCGGCGCCTTGCACGCGGTTTCCGACACCAATCGTGCCCGCGCCGAAGGTTTCGCCAGCGAACAGGATTGCCTGGCGATCGAGCCGGACCAGCTGTTCGTCCGCGATGACATCGACGCCATCATCATGGCCCTGCCGCCGCAGTTCCATGCCGATCTCGCCGTGCGCACCGTCGAGAACGGCAAGGACGTGCTGGTGGAAAAGCCGATCGCGCTGACGGTGGCCGATGCCGAGCGCTCGGTGCAGGCGGCCAAGGACAATAAGCGCGTGTTCATGGTCGGCCATGTCCTGCGCTTCCATCCCGCCTTCGAGACGCTGAAAGGGCTTATCGACAAGGGCGAGCTCGGCGAGGTCCGCTACATCCATTCGCACCGGCTGGGGCTCGGCAAGTTCCATACCGAGAACGATGCGCTCTGGGACCTGGCGCCGCATGATCTGTCGATGATCCTGGCCATCACCGGCACCGAGCCGATCGAGGTGCGCGGCGAGGGGGCGGCACTCCTCGACAATCTCAGCGATTTCGCGCATCTGCACATGCGCTTTCCCAACGGGCTGCGCAGCCATCTTTTCACCTCGCGGCTCAACCCGTATCGCGAGCGGCGGCTGACCGTGGTCGGCACCAAGGCGATGGCGGTGTTCGACGACGTCGAGCCATGGGAGCGCAAGCTTGCCGTCTACCGCCACGCGGTGTGGCAGGACAGCGGCCAGTGGGCGTTCACCACGAACGAGCCGTCCTATGTCGCGGTTGCCCAGGGCATGCCGCTGACGCGCGAACTGGAGCATTTCATCCAGTGCATCGAGACGCGCGCCGAACCGCGCACCAGCGGCGAGGAAGCGATCAGGGTGCTGCGCATCCTGACGGCGGGGACCGTCACCCACACCAAATCCTGAGACCGTTTGGAAATTCTACTCCGGCTGCGCCTATTCGGCGGCAACCTGAGCCGGCTTCGCGGCAAGCCGGCTCAACATCGCTTCGGCCTCGGCGCCGCGCTCGGAGCGCTCGATGAAGCCGCCGCCGAAGACACGGGCCTCGTTGCCATCGTCGGAATAGAGCACGCAGGCCTGTCCGGGCGCGATGCCGGATTCGCCATCGGCCAGTTCGACCGAGATCATGCCTGCCTCGTGGCGCAGCACGGCCGGCCGTGGCGGCCTGGTCGAGCGCACCTTGGCGAACAGCTCCATGCCGCCGGCGGGCACATCGGCGAGCGCGCCGTCACCCAGCCAGTTCATGTTGCGCAGATAGATCTTGTGCGTCTCCAGCGCCTCGCGCGGGCCGACCACGACACGGGCGCGCTCGGCATCGAGATGGACGACATAGAGCGGCTCGCCGGAGGCAATGCCGATGCCACGGCGCTGGCCGATCGTGTAGCGCAGAATGCCCTCGTGGCGGCCAAGCACGCGGCCGTCTATATGGACGATGTCGCCCGGATTGGCGGCGGCCGGCTTCAGCTTGGCGATGATGTCGGAATATTTGCCCTGCGGCACGAAGCAGATGTCCTGGCTGTCCTGCTTGGCGGCGACCGTCAGCCCCATCTCCTCGGCGATGGCGCGAACCTGTGGCTTCGACAGGCCGCCAAGCGGAAAGCGCAGATAGTCGATCTGCGCCTGCGTGGTGGCGAACAGGAAATAGCTCTGGTCGCGGTCGGCATCGACCGGCCGGTAAAGCGCCCGGTGGGCACCATTGGCGCCGGAGCGGATATAGTGGCCGGTGGCCAGCGCGTCGGCGCCGAGATCCTTGGCCGTGGCCAGGAGATCGGCGAACTTGACCGTCTGGTTGCAGGACACGCACGGAATGGGCGTTTCGCCGGCGACATAGCTTTCGGCGAACGGGTCGATGACCGCCTTGCGGAAACGCTCTTCATAATCGAGCACATAATGGGGAATGCCCAACGTCTCGGAGACGCGGCGGGCGTCGTCGATGTCCTGGCCGGCGCAGCACGATCCGGCCCGATGCGTCGCCGCGCCATGATCGTAGAGCTGCAAGGTGACGCCGACGACATCATAGCCCTCGCGCTTCAACAGCCCGGCGACCACGGATGAATCGACACCGCCCGACATGGCGACGACGATGCGGGTTTCTTCGGGACGTCTGGGAAGGTCGAGACTGTTCATGGTGCTTTCATTCCGCGGCACCTCAAATGCCAATGTCGAGAATATAGGTCAAGCTTTCCGGCGGCGCCAGCTTGCACCGCGACCCGCCGGGTGTGGCGGACGCCGCGGACGAAACATTTCTCCGGGCTAAAACAGGGCTTCGAGCCCGATATTTCAAATGCCCGTGAAAAGACTAACGCGGCGTTCACGATCCTTACCTAGTCATTAGGGTCTGCTTAGGCAATTTTTAAAGCTGTGGCGGTAACGTGGCGGGGATTGGGTCTTTGAGTTTTTTGTAGAGAGTACGATGACCGATCTGGTTAGACCTAGAGTTAAGTATGTTATCGGGCCCGACGGCAGCCCTCTTACGATTGCCGATCTGCCGCCGACGAACACGCGTCGCTGGGTTATCCGGCGCAAGGCGGAGGTGGTTGCAGCCGTGCGCGGCGGACTTCTGAGCCTCGAAGAGGCATGCCAGCGCTACAAGCTGACCACGGAGGAATTCCTGTCCTGGCAGGCGTCGATCGACGAATACGGCCTTGCCGGGCTGCGCACCACGCGTATCCAGCAATACCGGCACTAGAGCCGGCCTGAGCACGATCAAAGGGCGCGGCACTCCGCGCCCTTTTGTTTTGGACCTGCTGCTTCCCACGTTCAGACCGTCAGCGCCACCTTGCCGATCGGCCTGGTGGCAAGAAAGGCGTGGGCGGCACCGGCATGCTCGAGCGAGAAGTTCTTGGCAACGTGAACGGCGAGCTTGCCTGCATCGATTGCGCGCTGCGCAAAGGCCGGCGGCGCAATGGCGAACTCGCCCGCGAGCTCGAAGGCGTCACGCCGAAGATGCTGACGCAGACGCTGCGCGTGCTGGAACGTGATGGCCTGGTGCGGCGAGAGGTCTATCCGGTCATCCCGCCGCGCGTCGAATATGAACTGACCGAGCTCGGCCAGAACCTGGCTGGACTGCTCACCCAGATCAGATCATGGGCCGAGCAGCATGCGCCCGATATCAAAGGATGCGCGGGCAAGGGCGATCGTTGGAAATGAAGGGAATAGTGCAGCCTAGGTCCTGCGTGCCAACAGCACACTTTGTGGCCGCCACCCTGCGCTGGTTCAATTTGTCGTCCGACGGTGGGCGTGCCGAACCGCGCCGATGTCGGCCGGTTCAGCCGATCATGGCGCTGCGGCCGCCGGTTTCGGCCTCGCGAATCTTGGTATCGCGCGATTCCAGCATTTCAGCCTTGGAAAGCTCCGCTTCAGCTTCGCCGAGTAATGATTCGGCGGCGCTTCGCTGCTGGGCGAGGTCGCCTTGCGAGTTCCTGAGATTGTCGCGGCGCAGGCGCGCCGCCTTGGCGAAGGTCGGATAGGCGAAATGGTTGATATCTGTGATGCCGGCTTTCTTTTCCTCGGCGGTGATCTGAAGCTCCAGTTCGACGGCCATGCGTTCGAACTCGGCGATCATCATGTCGAGCTGCAGCAGCTGCCGCCGCTTCTCATTCACCTGAAACTGCTTCAGTCGAACGAGGTTTTCACGTGACTTCATGATTCGGTACTCCCGGAAACGCACACCCGCACATATCGTCCAAACCACCTGGAAAGGCCCAAGCACTGCCCGTGTCCACCGGCTTTCCCCACACTATGGGAAACAAAACCCTAAAGTTTTTTGCCGGCGGTAACCATTCGTTTACGGGCATTGTTAATCATACGGGTCAGGGCTTAAGGCCGGGTAAAAATTCCGGCCGCCGAAGCGAAGCCGCCTCGATGAGTCCCTGGAGTCGCTTAGTCCAGGTTGTTAATGTGTCGCATTAGGAATTTGGGTTTGTGATTCATTATTAGATTCAAGAGGGTGTAGAAAGAGGTTAAAAAATCTGGTACCGTATTGGACGGGAAATTAGGTTTTGTTAACCATTTGATGGCAGCCTCTGCACAAGGCAACCACTGCTCCGGGGCAGGACGGGTCGTGAAATGACCCGGCAGCAGAAAAGGGGAATGAAATGCGTGTTCTGCTGATAGAAGATGACAGTGCAACCGCACAAAGCATCGAACTGATGCTGAAATCGGAAAGTTTCAATGTCTATACGACAGACCTCGGCGAAGAGGGTGTCGATCTGGGCAAGCTCTACGACTATGACATCATCCTTCTCGATCTCAACCTGCCCGACATGTCCGGCTACGAGGTCTTGAGAACGCTTCGGCTCTCCAAGGTAAAGACGCCTATCCTCATCCTTTCCGGCATGGCCGGCATCGAGGACAAGGTGCGCGGCCTTGGCTTCGGCGCCGACGACTACATGACCAAGCCGTTCCACAAGGATGAGCTGGTGGCGCGCATTCATGCCATCGTGCGCCGCTCCAAGGGCCACGCCCAGTCGGTCATCACCACGGGCGATCTGGTGGTCAACCTCGACGCCAAGACCGTCGAGGTCGGTGGCCAGCGCGTGCACCTCACCGGCAAGGAATACCAGATGCTGGAGCTGCTCTCGCTGCGCAAGGGCACCACGCTCACCAAGGAAATGTTCCTCAATCACCTCTATGGCGGCATGGACGAGCCGGAACTGAAAATCATCGACGTCTTCATCTGCAAGCTGCGCAAGAAGCTCGACGCCGCGTCCGGTGGCCAGAATTACATCGAGACCGTCTGGGGCCGCGGCTATGTGCTGCGCGAACCGGAAGACATCCGCGTCAGCGCCTGAGCGACGAACAGCGTCCGATTTCTTTCAATAAAAAACCCGGCCGCGGCCGGGTTTTTGCGTTGGACAGGCACCATCCGGTTTCACGCAATCGCGGGCGGAACCGTTACGCACTTTTCCTGGAATTGCCCGCCAGCACCGAATCAGGCGCGATCTTCAAGGCGCGAAAGCGTTCGAGTAGCTGCGGGCGGTTGAAGGGCTTCAACAGGTAGCCCTGGGCACCGGCGCGCTTGGCCCGCATGATCGAGGCGATGTCGAGCTCGACCAGCGAGATCAGGATCTGCGGCCTGATCGGGCTTTCCATGGCGCGCACGCGACGGATGAGGTCGACCGCCTGCACATCCGGCAGGGCGCCGTCGACGACGATGATGTCGGGCATGTCGGCGGCGCACATCTCCAGCGCGTCAAGTCCGCTGGCCGCCTCGATGACCATCATGTCGGAACCGCCGAGGATGCGTTTTGCAACCTTCCGGATGACGCTTGAATCGTCGACGAACATGCAGCGTTTCATATCCGGGTCCTCTTTGCCCTTGGGCGATCCGGTCGTTCTGGGCATCTGCGGTGCAGCCTAGACCGATCTGGTAAAGAAGCCGAAAAGCCGTTAGGTAAAATTTTTGCAAAGATGCCGTTCGTCGGACTTTTCCTTCGCGATGCTTCGGGGTTGCCGCGCTGGCAAAGTTCATCGCGCCCCAATTGGGCGTCAATGAAATATTTCAGATTGAAATACTTTGCTCGGTCGTGTCGCCGGTGCCGATCTCAGGCCGCTGAAAGGACAATTTCCTCAGCTGTCGCGTGGATCGAAATCGTCATGTTGGCTTCGCGGGCCAGCAGCAGCGTGTAATAAGGCTGCACCGAATGCGCGTCGATCGGTTCCTCCGGCTTGTGACCGGAATGCAGTTCGAGGAATTTCGGCGGCACGCGCAGCATCGGCCCGCTTGACGAAAGCGAAAAGCGCGGCTCGGTTTCGAGATTCTCGAGCGTCGCGACCAGCTTGCCGCCGCGCGGAATGGCGGCATTGGCGACCAGGAGCAGGTTGAGCAGCAGCTTGACCTTGTTCTTCGGCAACAGCGCGCGAGGTCCGTTCCAGACCAATTCCGGCTTTTCATTCTTGAGGAAAGCGATGGCGACGGCCTCGGCATCTCCGGTGTCGATCATCATGCCGGCCGAGCCGGCGGCGCCGAAGGCGATCCGGGCGAACTGCAACCGGGCAGAGGCGTTCTTTGCACTCTGGCGGATCAGCCGCATGGCGTCTTCGTCGGCGCCACCCTCGTCGAGCAGTTCAAGTCCGTTGTTGATCGCGCCGACCGGCGAGATGATGTCGTGGCAGACGCGACTGCACAAAAGCGCCGCCAGATCCGGAGCGGAGAGGGTGAACAGATCGGCCATCGGTGAAAATCCCTGCAAAATCCACTAGTCGTGACCGGGCGAGTTGTTATCGCGCCTGCCCACACGAATCACGTTCCAACCCGAGGCCTTCTGAATACACAGCACTCGTACGTACAGCAACAAATCCGGAATTGTCGTCGGGGCAAATGGCGTGTTCGCGTAGGCTTCCGGCCCCGCGCGACCGCCAAACAGCCTTCGAACCGCCATCTTCATGTGGAAGTTTAATGGTTGAAAAAGAATTACGGCATAGTTTGCCCCTAACAGTCATCCTTAACGGCCGCCTAAAGAGCCGTACGGATGCGAGGCGTCGGCGAAAGTGCTTCATGACGGAGATTGGAAGCATGTTTTCCCGATTCTATGACCGGAGTTTTCTCCGTGTCCTCTCAATGGCGATCACGCTCATGGGCGTTCTCGTCTTCTCGCCATCGGCCCTGCGGGCCCAGGAGTACACCGCTCAGGAGATTGTCGATTCAGGCCACAAGTTCTTCGGCGCGACATCGGGTGGGTTGGCCACCGTCGTGGAGAAGATCTTCGCCTCCTACGGCCTGCCCAATGGTTATCTGCTCGGCGAGGAAGGATCCGGCGCGCTGATCGGCGGCCTGACCTATGGCGAAGGTACGCTCTACACCAAGAATGCCGGCGATCACAAAGTGTTCTGGCAAGGCCCGTCGCTGGGCTGGGATTTCGGCGGCGAGGGCTCGCGCGTGATGATGCTGGTCTACAATCTCGACGATGTCGGCAATCTCTACAACCGCTATGGCGGTGTCGCCGGTTCGGCCTATGTGGTTGCGGGCGTCGGCTTCAACGTGCTGAAGAACAACAATGTGCTGCTGGTTCCCATCCGTACCGGCGTCGGCGCACGGCTCGGCGTCAATCTCGGCTACCTGAAACTGACCGAGCGGGCGACGTGGAATCCGTTCTGATCTGTCCGACATGATCGAAGCGCGGCATTTTTGACCGGATGTCGAACCCAGGACCCGAATGAGCCGCGGCAAGCCCTTGCCGTGGTGCCGGATTTCCGCCATGCCAAGATGGCACGGTCCAGCCTTCCAAGTTGTCGTCGATAACGGGTAGTCCTTTGGTTCAGTCGGTCCTGTTCTTTGCCCTCGGCTTTCTCTGTGCCGGCTTTCTGGCGCTGATGGTGGCTCCGGCCGTCTGGCGGCGTGCCGTCGCCCTGACCCGTCGGCGCATCGAAGCCTCCATTCCGCTGACGCAAGCCGAGATCCAGGCCGACAAGGACCGGATCCGGGCCGAGTACGCCATGACGACGCGGCGCCTCGAAATCAACGTCAAGACATTGCGCGGGAAGGTGGCCGAACAACTCGTCGAGATCAATCGCGGCCGCGAGGCGCTGAAGGGGCTGGCGATCGAGCGCACGGACAAGGACCACGCGCTGGCCGAACTCGGCGCCAAGAATGACGCACTGCGGCAGCGCGAAGAGGAACTGCATCAGCTTTCGGAGCGGCTCAAGGAAACCGAGCGAAAACTGGAAAGGCGGGCGCTCGATCTCGAAAAGCTGGAGCACATGTATGACGATGCCAGTTTTGCCTCCAGCAGCCGCCAGATCGAACTCGTGGCGCGCGAATCCGAATTGCAGAAGCTTGCCAGCGACATCGCGCTGCTGCGCGGCCAGCGCAAGGAAGCGGACCGGCGCAACCAGGAGATCGCGGCGGAAAGCAAGGCCGCGCGCGATGCCCTGAAAGCCGAGAAGAAAAGGGCCGCCGAACTCGACAAGAAGGTCGAGAGGCTGATGGCAACGCTCGCCGACCGAGAGGACAAGCTGGATCGGCGCGAAAAGGAGTTGGCGCGGTTGCGGGAAAAAGCGAAAGCCGAGGACGGCACACCGGCCCTGCGGCTGGTCGGCAAGCCCGATGAAGCGGGCCGCCATGACGAGGCCGGCATGCGCGACGACGTGGAGCGGGCGATTGCCAAGCTCGACGGCGACCGCGAACGGCTGGAGGCCAGGCTGACGGCGCTGGCGCGCGAGAACAAGCGCCTTAAGGCGGATCTCGGCGCCGTGGCATCTTCGGGTTTGACGAATGGCGGTGCCGCGCTGCGTGAGCAGATGAACGAGTTGGCGGCGGAGGTCGTCCACCTGACGGCCAAGCTCGAAGGCCCCGATTCACCAATCGCCAAGGCGCTGGCGGCACCGCAGGAGAACCGTTCGGCCGGCCACGACCGCAGCCTGGCCGACCGCGTGCGGGACCTGCAGAAGGCGGAAGCCAACTGACACGGCGCGGGCTGGCCGCCCTCGCGAGGCGTCCCGGCTCACACGCCCGTCATTGCGAGAAATGATGCAAGGCAATTGCCGAGGCGGCGGCGACGTTCAAGCTGTCGAAGCCTTTCGACATGGTGATCCGCACCGTTTGCAAACGGGCGAGCAGGCTTTCGGGCAGGCCTTCTCCCTCTGTGCCGAGATAGAGCGCCAGGCGCTCGCCACGCCGTGCCTGACCTATGTCGATCCGGCCGCGCGGTGACAGGGCGAACTGGTCATAACCCCGCCGATCAAGGTCCGCGGTGAAGTCCGCCGTGTCGTCGAAGGACGCGAAAGGGACCTTGAGCACGGCGCCAACCGAAACCCGGATCGCCTTGCGGTACAGCGGATCGCAGCATGTCGGGTCCATCAGAACCGCATCGGCGCCGAAGGCGGCGGCGTTGCGGAAGATCGAGCCCATATTGTCGTGGTTGGCGATGCCGACAAGCACGACGACCAGGGCTCGGGCGGGCAAGGCATCCAGCAATGAACCGGTCGGCTGGAGTGCCTCCTTGCGGCCGATGGCCAGGATGCCGCGATGCATGTGGAATCCGGCGATGGCGTCCATCACCTCACCGGCGACGACGTAGACCGGCAGGTCCGCCTGTGCCTTGCGCAGTATGTCCTCAAGCCCGCCAAGCCGGTTTTCCAGGATCAGGACGGATTCGGCACCGAAGCGGCTCGACGACAAAAGCAGGTCGAGCACGACCTTGCCCTCGGCGACGAAGCGGCCTTGCCGGCCGGCCAGGTCGCGCTCGCGGATATCGAAATAGGCCGCGACACGGGGATCGCGGGGGTCGTCGATGCGAATTGGGTCCATGTCCCGCTCAACAATAAAAAGCGCGGCTCGTGTGCCGGCAAAGGCACATGAGCGACGCTCCGGAAACCGTCAGCGAGGTAAACGGCCGCGGCAGTGCCCGGTCAAGTCCCGGCGCGACGCAACCTCTGCGCCATCTGGGACAGATCTTCCTTGCCGCCGCCGAAAATGCCATCCAGCATGGCGAGCAGTTCGCGCACCGCATCGGATTTGCAGGAATAGTAGATCATCTGGCGGTCGCGGCGGGTGTCCACGAGGTCGAGCGCCCGCAACTTGGCCAGGTGCTGCGAGAGGGCGGATTGGCTGAGCATCACCTTTTCGGCGATGGCGCCGACCGACATTTCACCGTCGATCAGATAGCTCATGATCAACAGCCGTTTTTCGTTGCCCATCAGCATCAGAAATTCGGCGGCCGATTCGGCGTTTGCGATTAGCTTTGTCGAGACCATTGATGCCCCATGCTGTTTGCTCATCGAGGCGCCATGGGGGCAATGGTGCCTGAATCCATAAATTCACTTGCGAAGGTGCCGACGAGTCAACACCACAGCTAAGCCTAGAACATTTCCTTCAAATCTCAAGGGTGCTTTTGATCAAATGCAATTTAGTTTCGTCTTATGTCTATGATGCGGCCCTGCCGGCCGTGGCCATTTCGACCAGAACGGGACGCAATTCCCGCGCCTTTACCAAGGGTTGTGGGAAGAATACCCGGCAAACATTGTCCCCCGACACCAGGTCCATGCCATCGGTGTCGAAACCAGCTATGGTCCAGCCATCGCCTGATGCCTTGGCGAAATGACGGGCATAGACGGCGATCGCGTCGAGATGGTCCGCATTCATGTGCTCGACGGCCGACTGTTCGCTTGCCGCGAGTTCTTCGATGATGGGCCCATCGGTGATGAGATCGGGCCGTTCGAGCAGATAGGCCTTGCCGAAGCCGCCATTGAGTCTGGCGCGTCGCGGCTCCAGGCGAAAGAATGAGAAGTCGCCGAGCCCGGCATAGAGGCTCGCCTTGGGATTGCGGTTGAGATAACGGCGCTCGGCGCGGGCATGCGGCTGCGAGCCGCGCTCCAGCCGCGACGCCTGGCAGACCAGTGTCAGCCGAGGATGCGCCAGCGGATCGCCTTTGCCGGGCTCGCCGAGCAGCAGGGAACAGCGCGGATCGGCGAGCAGGGCAGGCGTGTGCGCCGCCAGCATCGACACCAGGATAAGCGGCGCGCCGTCGATGTCGGTGGCGACGCCCACCCGGCTGGCCAGGGGCGCCCCGGTGGTTGGCTCCAGCACCGCCAGGGCGCCGAAGCGGGCACTGCGCAGAAGTATTTTTGCCAACCGAATCGCCTCGGCGTCGGTCTCTCGGACCACATCGTTATTTTGATTTTGCTGCATCGAAACGCTCGCCACAATTTATCTCGCTTATCAGTGTTGCCGGCCGAATTTGGTCCTTCCGACAACAGTTCGCCTGGCGCTATTTCGGCGCCATACGGATGGCGCCGTCGAGGCGGATGGTCTCGCCGTTCAGCATCTGGTTTTCGACGATGTGCAGGGCAAGTGCCGCATATTCGGATGGTTCGCCGAGGCGTGACGGGAAGGGCACGGCGGCGCCCAGCGAGTCCTGCACGTCCTGCGGCATGCCTGCCATCATCGGCGTCTTGAAGATGCCGGGCGCGATGGTGCAGACCCTGATGCCGGACCGGGCGAGATCGCGCGCCACCGGCAGCGTCATGCCGACGACGCCCCCCTTGGAGGCGGAATAGGCGGCCTGGCCGATCTGGCCCTCATAGGCGGCGACCGAGGCGGTGTTGACGATGACGCCGCGCTCGCCGCCCTGCAGCGGCTCGAGTTTGGCGGCGCGGTCGGCAACAAGGCGGATCATGTTGAACGTGCCGATCAGATTGACCTCGATCACCTTGCGGTACTGTTCGAGCGGATGGGGACCATCCTTGCCGATCGTCTTCACGCCGATGGCAATGCCGGCGCAATTGACCAGGATGCGCGGCTCGCCAAGCTTGGCGGCGACCTCGGCCAGTGCGGCGGCGCCGCTGTCGGCGCTCGCGACGTCGCACTGGACGGCGATGCCGCCGATCTCCGCCGCGACCTTGGCCGCGCGCTCGATGCCGACGTCGAAGATGGCGACGCGCGCCCCCTTGGCGGCAAGCGCGCGCGCCGTTGCCTCGCCAAGTCCGGAGCCGCCGCCGGTCACGATCGCGATCTGGCCGTTGGGATTCATGGCGTCATCCTTTTCTTGAAAACGGGCTTCTTATGAGAACCGGCTTTTGCGTGAGCCAGGATCAGGCCCGGATCGACGGACAAGGTCAAGGTCCGCTCGCCGTCTTGAGGAAACGGCGAACCGCGGAAAACCGCTCATAATTTCGTGGAGCCGCCCTAGGCGTGCTCGACGATCCTGGCCTGGCTGGCGTGGCCGACTTCGCCCGAAAGCCTGGCCACGGCGCCCGGCGTGATCTCGTGCGAGAGCAAGCGGTCGAGGTCGACAGGCCGCGGCATCGAAATCTGGCCGCGCGGGATGCGCTTGAAGCCGAGCGGCCCGTAATAGGGCTCGTCACCAACCAGGATGACGGCGGGCGCGCCGGCCTTGGCGGCTGCCTCCAGTGCGATCGCCACCAGCCGGCGGCCGATGCCGAGATTCTTGAAGGCGGGCCGCACCGCGAGCGGCCCGAGCATCAGCGCCCGGCCGGCACCGGCGGCAATGCGCGTCATGCGCACCGAGGCGACGACGAGGTCGCCGTCGACCGCGACAAAGGAAAGGGAGCGCTCGTGGCCGCCGGCCTCGCGGATCTTGTAGGCAGCCAGCACGAAACGGCCGGGCCCGAAGGCTTCGTCATTGATGGCTTCGATTTCAGGGTCGTGCGCCGGGGTTTCCGGCAGGTACTTCACGTCGGCCAGGTCTTTCACGTCGGCAAGGCTCATGGTCTTTGCGTTCCGGTAGAGGAGGAAAGATTGCTGCAAACGGCAGCATTCGCCAGTCAGCGCTTCATCAAGCGCGGGCGCCCTTTCGTCGTCGGTCAAACCGGATCAAAGCAAAGTCGAACATGCGGAGTGTCCGCTAGCATCAATTTGGCGCCGCCGCAATCGACCCGTTCGCTGGCCCTACCGATTGACGATCTGTTCAGTCCTGAATGATTCCGCCGTGCCGCATCGCGCTCTACATGAGGTGGAAACGCGAAAGGATATTCCATGGGATTGCTGGTCGACGGCAAATGGCAAGACCGCTGGTATGACACCAAGGACAGCGGTGGCAAGTTCGTGCGGCCGCAATCGCAGTGGCGCGATTGGGTCACGCGAGACGGCGCACCGGCGCAAGGCCGCGGCCGAGGCTTCAAGGCGGAGCCCGGCCGCTATCACCTTTATGTTTCGCTCGCTTGTCCCTGGGCGCACCGGACGCTGATCTTTCGAGCGTTGAAGAGGCTCGAAGGCATCATCTCCGTCTCGATCGTGCATCATTTCCTGGGTGCCAATGGCTGGACGTTTGTCGCCGAGGACGGCGCCACCGGCGACACGCTCCATGGCCTCGACTTCCTGCACCAGATCTACACCAGGGCGGACTCCTCCTATTCAGGACGGGTGACGGTGCCGGTGCTTTGGGACAAAAAGGGACAGACCATCGTCTCCAACGAATCCTCCGAAATCATCCGGATGCTCAACTCGGCCTTCGATCAGTGGGGCGATGCCGGCCTCGATTTGTATCCCCAGGCACTGCGCGGCGAGATCGACGCGATCAACGCGCTGGTCTATCCCTCCGTCAACAACGGCGTCTACCGCGCCGGCTTCGCCACCACGCAGGCGGCCTATGAAGAAGCCTTCGGCGAGCTGTTTTCGACGCTCGATGGGCTGGAGGATCGCCTGTCCAGGCAACGCTATCTCGTGGGTGACCGCATCACCGAGGCCGACTGGCGGCTGTTCACCACGCTGGTGCGCTTCGACCCGGTCTATGTCGGCCATTTCAAATGCAACCTGCGCCGCATCGCCGATTATCCGAACCTGTCGAACTATCTGCGCGACCTCTATCAGGTGCCCGGTGTGGCGGGGACGGTGAACCTGCATCACATCAAGGCGCATTATTACCGCAGCCACGAAACGATCAATCCGACGCGGATCGTGCCGGTGGGACCGGAACTCGACTATGGTGCGCCGCATGACCGGGCGAAGTTCGCGAGGGCGGCGGCCTGATCTACCAATAGGGCGATGCCGGCACGCTGCCGAAAACCTCGGCAATCCGCCGCAGCGTTGCCGGCGTCGTCCCCTGCGGCAAGCGGTCGAGAGGAAAGAAGCCGGCCTCGGCGATTTCATGGTCGGGCAGCTTCGGCGCGGTCTGGCTAAAACTTTCGACGAGATAGAAGCCGACATGGTCGCGCCGGCTGGCGCGGCGATTGAAATGCATCGATTTGAGAACCGGCGCGTCCGCGAGATGGATGTTGCCCTCTTCGGCCAGTTCGCGCGCCAGCGCCTCGGCCATGGTCTCGCCAACCTCGACGCCACCGCCGGGAAGCTGCCAGCCGGGCACATAGGTGTGGCGGATGAGGAAGACGGAATTGGACGCGGCATCGTGGATCAGGCCGCGCACGCCCAGCGTCATCGGCCGCCGCAGCACGAAATAGAGATGGAACAGCCGGGCCCTCAAGCCCGCCCAGCCGGTCTGGCGGAACGCGGCTTCGTCATCGGTCGACATCAGGAGCGAAACCGTGGGTGGAAAGGCGCGTGCGCGTCGCCTATGAAAGAGGAATGTTCAGGCTCGCGCATATTTCCGATGTCCATCTGGGGCCGCTTCCCGATGTATCCTATCGCGATCTCGCGTCCAAGCGCGTGCTCGGCTATGTGAACTGGCAGCGCAACCGACGCCGCCACATGCACGATGCCGTCATCGACGCCATCACCGCCGACATCAAGGCGCAAAACCCGGACCATCTCGCCGTCACCGGCGACCTCGTCAACCTGGCGCTCGACGGCGAGATCGAGATGGCAAAACACTGGCTCGAGACGCTGGGGTCGCCGCATGACGTTTCGGTCGTGCCGGGAAACCATGATGCCTATGTGCCGGGCGCCTTCGACAAAGTCTGCCGCTCGTGGGCGGCGTGGATGAGCGGCGACGGCGTCAACAGCCCGGTCGACCGCAACGCCTTCCCCTATCTGCGCGTGCGCGGCGATGTCGCGCTGATCGGGGTCTCGACGGCGCGCGCCACGGCGCCCTTCATGGCCAATGGCTTCTTCATGGAAGGGCAGGCGGAAAGGCTAGGCAAGATCCTCGAGAGCACGGCCAGGCAAGGGCTGTTCCGGACGATCATGATCCATCATCCGCCGGTGCGCGGCGCGGTCTCCCAGCACAAGCGGCTGTTCGGAATCGCCCGCTTCCACAAGATCATCCGCCGCCATGGAGCCGAACTCGTGCTGCATGGCCATTCGCATCTGCCATCGCTGTTCCAGATCGGGCAGCGCGGTGCGAAGGTTCCGGTGGTCGGCGTCGCGGCCGCCGGCCAGGCGCCGGGCGGCAATCACCCGGCAGCGCAGTACAATCTCATCGACATCGACGGTGAAAAGGGAAACTGGCGCATCCGCCTGACGCGGCGCGGCCTGACCGGGCCGTCCATACCGCCTACCGATCTGCAGAGCCTGGAGCTCGGTGTGGAGGCCGGCGCGGCTACGGCCGCCAGTTGACAAGCATGGCCGCGATGCGGTCCCAGAGCAGCGCGGCCGATACGGCGAGGCCGACCAGTGCGCCGGCGGCGACCAGGCCAAGGCCGGACAGGAAGGCCGACCAGCCTTTGCCAGGCGTCGAGGCTCGCAGGGGCGGTTCGGCCTCCGCGACCTCGGCGCGCTTCATGCCGGCGACCGCAGGCTCGACACCGCCTTCCATCATCCTGCGGCGCTCGACGATGCGCTCCGCGACATAACGCGTCACGGAATCGGCGACCGGCTTCATCTCGGTCGATTCGGCAAGCACGACGCGGCCAATGCGGGTGTCCTTGAGGAAGCGGTAGGTGCGGCGGTCGCGTCCCATCGCGACATGGCTGACGGCGTCGATCCACAGGCGCGGCTGCAGGCCCGAAGAGACGACAAAGTCGAAATTGTCCATGTCGGCCGGAACATCGGCGAAGACGGGCGCGAGCTCCGCAGCCAGGAGGTCGAGGCGCATGCGGTGCGCCTCGCGCATGTCGACGACGACATCGTCGCGGTCGGCGAAGGCATTCTTCACGTCGCGGATGGCATCGGACAGTTTGCTTGACGGATCGATCTTCTCGCCTGCGTCCTTCATCGGCGTCTGCCTCGCGGGGTTGGTTAACACGCAGTTAACACAGCCGCCGGCAAAATGCACTGGCGAGATCAGGTGGCAAGGCGCCTGGGCGGTACCGCGCTGGAAGTATCAACCGGTCGCGGCGAGTTTCGCGGGCATGGGCCTGGGGCGGCGGTTCATGTTGCGCTGGATGATCGTGGCGACCAGATCGGGCGCCTCCTCGATCAGCATATGGCCAGCCCCCAGCACATGGTGCACATGAAATCGCGCGGGCAGATCATCCGTATGGGTAAAGGACAGCATCGGATCATCGCTTCCCCATACCACCATCACCGGCATGGTCAGCGTGTCCAATCGGTCGCGGGGGATGACGCCCTGCCGGTCGCCGCTGGTCATGGCGGCTGCGATGTCGACGAGTTTCTCCACCTGGCCTGGTCGCGCGCGCATGTCCCGAAGGGCCTCCACCGTGTGATCGAAGGGCCGCGTCAGCGGTCCCGACATCGCGACGAGGCACGAGCGGATGTCGGAGGCATCCCTTGCGGCGGCAAAGCGGCGCAACAGCGGACCGTTGATCTCGGGGCCGAAGCCGCCGGGCGCCAGGAGCGTCAGCGAGGCCACCTTCTCGGGCTCCGTCAAGGCCATCAGCGTCGCCACCGCGCCACCCATCGAGTGGCCCACAAGATGAACGCGTTTCACCGCCCGAGCGGCGAGATCGGCCAGAACGGCCCTTGCCGCAACCTTGGCCGGGCCGGCACCAGGGAAATCGAGCGACAGCCCGTGCCCGGGCAAATCATAGGCGAGTGTGCGCAACGCGGGCGACAGCGACGCGATCACATCATCCCAGATATCATGGCAGCCGCCAAAACCATGCAGCAGGGCGATGGTCTTCGAACCAGCACCGTGGTCGGCGGCATGAGGCGATGAAGTCATGAGACGGGGAGGCTTGTTGCGGGGCTGTGGGAAATCGCGGGACCAGACACCAAATGCGGCTGGATTGCGCCTCGTCCAGCACGATGGCCAGTAAAATTTTCGCGACGACTCCTGGTTGTCGACTATGCGATTTGCGCGTTCGCCCAGGAAAACCGGCAAAATCACCTCTATCGGGCTTCGCCACGTGCTTGCGGCGACCGGCAATTCGGTTGGTCCAACAGTTCTGCCCGTTGGACGTCAGCTCGCGTTGCCGAGGCCCGCGGCGCGCAGGGCGCCGACCAGCCGCTCGGTCAGATCGGGCGGGTACTTCCGGTCGATGAAGGTCGCGCGCGGGTTGGCGGCGAATTTTGGAAATTGGGCGGTCAGCTCATCGAGCAGCTTGCGCGCCATATTGTCCTGACCAGCGATCTTGGCGCCAATCAGCCGGGCGGCAAGATAGTGCGACTTCGTTGCGGTTGTTCTCAGAGAGGAACTGGCGATGGCGGCCTTGTTCGTGTCGCCAAGCATGAGTTCGCCGGCGAAAAGTCCGAAATCCCACCATGTCGGATGACTGCTGGAGACGTCCACCGCCTGGGCCAGGATCGGCGTCCCCTCGGCATACCGGCCGGCGAAAATCAGCGCGTAGCCGTAGGCGGCAGCCATGGTTATATCGTAGCGGTTAAGGTCGTGGGCCTTGCGCATCCAGCGCAGTGCTTCGTCGGCATTGCCAAGTCGCGAATAGATGTAGCCATAGGCGCGATGCGCGTTAGGGCTGGTTGGCCCCATCTGCACGGCGCGGTGGGCGAATGTCAGCGCCTTCTCGATCGTCGCATCCGGCGGATAGGCGTAGTGGTCGTTCACGGCCTCGAGCTGCAATGAAGCGAGCTCGGAATAAACCAGCGACGATTTGGCGCTGCTTTCAGCGAGGTTTTCGAGGCAGCGATAGGCGGCCTCGTGGGTCCTGGCGTTCTGGTCGAGATAGTATTTGCCGTTGAGCAGCAGGCACTGCGTCAGGCCTGTTTGGATGCCGCTCTGTTCGAGATAGGTGTAGATCGTGCCGGAATCGGGAAGAGCGGACGTCAAGATGCCACCTATACTGTCCTCGACGGCGGCCGGTGCGCTGTCGGCGGCGGTCAGGTTGCGCGACAACAGCACCCGTCCGGTCGCCACGCTCTGCAGTTCGACCATGATGTCGCCCGTGTCCGGGCCAGGCAGAACATCGAAGATGAAGCTCGTGGCATTGGTGGCTGGATCGGTTTTGCCGACCGTGTCGCGACCGATGAAGTCGATCGTATCGAAGCCGCTCAGGCCGGCGCGCAGCGATGCGGCGACACGGCTGGCATCCGTGCCACTGGCCTTGACGGCGATGTAGACGAGCGGCAAGGCCTCGCTGGCGGGGGACGGCGAGACGCCGGTCAGGCCGGCGGTCTCGAGCGTCGCCGCCAGGTCGCCGCCTGTCAGCAGCCCACCGCTGCCCTGACGCAGGATCAAAACGCCGAGCATGGCGATGACGAGGGCGATCGCCATCCAGAAGAATCTGAGGTGACGCGCCACCGACGGCACCGGCGCGACCACCGGTGCCAGAAGCGCGGCGGGTGCCTCGACATTCGCGGCGACGTCGGGTTGCGACGATGGTGCCGCCGCTGCTCCCGTCTGGCTGGCGAGCTTGGCCGTTTCCGGCAAGCGGATCGCATTGAGCTCGTAGGCCGGGACATAGCCGCCGCGCGGAATGGCGATGCGGACAGGCTCGGCGATGCCTTCATTGGCGAAATATTGCTGCAGCAGATCACGCAGCCGACCGGCCTGAACCCGCACCACGGCGTCGGTCGACGGATCGAAATCGCCGTCCTTGCCGAAGACGTCCATGGCGATGGAAAAGCCCTTGAGCCTGTCGGCTTCGCCAGCCTGCTCGCGTTCGACAAGATAACGGATCAACTTGCGCGCTCGTTCGGATCTCCCGAACGTTTCGCTGGCAAGCAGTCGCTCCAATGTTTCGCGCACTGCGGGGGCGGCAGGCGTGGCATGCTGCAAGTGTCGATCCTCTCGAACTCGGCACAGGTTAAGGCACGGATCATATAATGCCCGCACCGCCACACAAGTATACACCCATTATGCGATCGCGTACCTCACCGGATATTTTCCCGGTGGTTAATGGCGTGGCCAATCTCGGCACGGTCATCACTGCAAACATCATCGGCCAATCGGGCCAAGGTCTTGCACGAGCTTGAAAAAATGACGGCGCGAGAGGGCTCCTCCAAGTCCCTCGCGCCGCCGGCCGATGCTACCGCGCCTTGCGACCGACGATCCGATTGGCGGCTGACGTCACCGCTTCCAGCGAGGCGGCGACGATGTTGGTGTTGATGCCGGCGCCGAACAGCTTGCCGCCGGGATATTCCATCTCGACATAGGAGATGGCCGACGCGTTCGAGCCGCGCTGCATCGAATGCTCGGAATAATCGAGCACCGACATCTCGACGCCGACATGGCGCGACAGCGCATCGACGAAGCCGTCGATCGGGCCGGTCCCGCTGCCCGAAATCGTTACTTCCTTGCCATTGTCTAGAATGATCGCCTCGACCACCCGCCGGCCCTTGATCTCGGTATCCGGATAGGTGTGATGGTCGAGGAATTTCAGGCGCGCGCCGGGCTGGTCGATATAAGTTTCGAGGAAACGCTCGTAAATGCGCTGGGCCGGCACTTCCTTGCCTTCGGCATCGGTGATCGCCTGGATCGCCTGGCTGAACTCGATCTGCAGATTGCGCGGCAGATTGAGGCCATAATCGGCCTGCAGCACATAGGCGATGCCGCCCTTGCCCGACTGCGAGTTGATGCGGATGATGGCCTCGTAGCTGCGGCCGACATCGGCTGGATCGATCGGCAGATAGGGCACTTCCCACAGGCTTGTGTTGGCCTTTTTCAGCGCCTTCATGCCCTTGTTGATGGCGTCCTGGTGCGAGCCGGAAAAGGCCGTGTAGACGAGTTCGCCGACATAGGGGTGGCGCTCGGGGATCTTCAGCTGGTTCGAATATTCGTAGACGTCCTTCATCCGGTTGATATCGGAACAGTCGATGCCCGGATCGACGCCTTGCGTGTACATGTTGAGCGCCAAGGTGACGATGTCGACATTGCCGGTGCGCTCGCCATTGCCGAACAGCGTGCCTTCGACGCGGTCAGCGCCCGCCATCAGGCCGAGTTCGGTGGTGGCGATGCCGGTGCCGCGGTCATTGTGCGGATGCAGCGAGATGATCAGGTTCTCGCGGTTGTCGAGGTTGCGGCACATCCATTCGATGCGGTCTGCATAGATGTTGGGCGTCGACATCTCGACCGTCGAGGGCAGGTTGATGATCAGCTTGTTGTCAGGCGTCGGCCTGACGATGTCGGTGACGGCGTTGCAGATCTCCAACGCGACCTCGAGTTCCGTGCCGGTAAAACTCTCCGGCGAATATTCGAAACGGTAGCCGCCGCCCGCCTTGGCCGCCATGTCGGTGATCATCTTGGCGGCATCGGTGGCGATGCGCTTGATGCCGCCGACATCCTTCTCGAAGACGACGCGGCGCTGCAATTCGCTGGTCGAATTGTAGAAATGCACGATCGGGTTGGTGGCGCCCTTGAGCGCCTCGAAGGTGCGGCTGATCAGTTCGGGCCGGCACTGTACCAGCACCTGCAATGACACATCGGGCGGCACATTGCCTTCCTCGATGCACCAGCGGGCGAAGTCGAAGTCGGTCTGCGAGGCCGACGGGAAGCCGATCTCGATTTCCTTGAAGCCCATGTCGAGCAGCAGCGCGAACATGCGCGCCTTGCGCTCGTGACCCATCGGATCGATCAGCGCCTGGTTGCCGTCGCGCAGGTCGACCGAGCACCAGATCGGCGCCTTGTCGATCACCTTCGAG
Organism: Mesorhizobium sp. BH1-1-4; assembly: GCF_020165665.1. Lineage (NCBI taxonomy): Bacteria > Pseudomonadati > Pseudomonadota > Alphaproteobacteria > Hyphomicrobiales > Phyllobacteriaceae > Mesorhizobium > Mesorhizobium sp. BH1-1-4. Next base: position 57,006 of record NZ_JAIUIN010000009.1, on the reverse strand, counting down.
GGCCAGGTGCGGTCGGTGAGGCCGACGGTGGGATAGGGTTGATATTTACGGGCGGCGTCCGGCATGCCGCCGGCCTGCTTGCCCGTCGGGGCTTCGCTTGCGCGGATGTCTTCTCGTGCGTTCATCGTCGTGTCTCCCGGCGGCTGGCGGGTCCACCTTTCAGGCGGATGGGGTGCCAAGCGGCGCCTTTACCAGAATTTCGTTCGCTTGATGTGATTTGCCAAGGAGCATGCGCTTGCGCGGCGGTTCGACCGCCGGGCGCTCCTTCAGCGAACCCGGCGATCGCCGATAAGGCCGAGAAGAAGCAGGGTCGAGGCAAGCGCGCGCACGGTCTCGCCGGCAAAGCCGGTCTGACGGGAAGCGGGGGTGGCGCGGGTGTTCATGCCGGTTCTCTTACAGGAGCGGCTTGTGAGAGGCAAGCGCACCCGGCCCTTGTCGAGTATAATCCCTAATGCGAGCGCTCTTCCCCGCGCCCCACAAATGCGCCAGACTTGAACGCCGGCGGGGGCTGCGGTGCGCCGCCGCCGGGAGGGGGTGTCCATGAATTTCGTGTTCTTCTCGCCGCATTTTCCCGCCAACGGCGCTGATTTCTGCGACCGGCTGAAGAAAGCCGGCGCGACCGTGCTCGGCATTGGCGACGCGCCCTATGATGCGCTGGACGGCAAGCTGAAGGCAGCGCTTTCGGAATACTACCGCGTCGCCGACATGGAGGCTTATGAGCCTGTGTTCCGGGCGATGGGCCATTTCATCCACAAATGGGGCCGCATCGACCGCTTCGAATCGCTCAACGAGCATTGGCTGGAGCTGGAAGCCAACATTCGCACCGATTTCAACATCTACGGCACCAAGCTCGATTTCGTGAAGAATTTGAAGCGCAAGAGCCGCATGCGCGCCTTCTTCCGCAAGAGCGGCGTCGAGACCATCGCGCAGCGCAAATGCTCCGACCGCACTGGGGCCATGACCTTCATCCGCCGCGTCGGCTATCCCGTGGTGGTTAAACCGGATTCAGGCTCAGGCGCTTCGAATACGTTCAAGATCTCCAATGCCAAGGAGCTCGACCAGTTCTTCCGGGACAAGCCGGAGGACGTGACCTTCGTCATGGAGCAGTTCATCGAGGGTCTGGTGGTCACCTATGACGGGCTGGTCAACCGTGACGGCGAGGTGGTGCTGGCGGCCAGCCACCGCTACGACCAGAGTATCATGGAGGTGGTCAACAAGGACCGCCACATGAGTTACACCTGCTTTCCCCGGGTCAGGCCGGCAATCGAGGAGGCCGGCCGCAAAATCCTGAAGGCGTTCGACGTGCGCGAGCGCTTCTTCCATATCGAACTGTTCGAGACCAGGGACGATCGCGTCATCGCGCTGGAGGTCAACATGCGCCCGCCGGGCGCCTGGATGACCGACGCGATCAACTACACGTTCGACATCGACGTCTACGCGGCGTGGGCGGACATGGTGGTGAAGGACGCCGCGGGCGGCCCCTATGAGGGCAAGTATTTCACCGCCTATGCCAGCCGCAAGCGCCACCTCGACTATTTGCACAGCCATGCGGACGTGTTAGCGGCGCACCGCGACAAGATCGTCCACCATCAGGCCATCGAGAAGGTTTTCAGCCGCGCCATGGGTGATTACGCCTATCAGATGCGCTCGAAGGATCAGGCTGATCTGCGCGAGGCGGTTGCCTATATCCACGCGGAAAAGGCTTGAGCATGGACATTTCCTATCACAAGGCTTTCGCCCGCACTCTTGGCCGCGACATGGAGTACAAGCGCTACGGCCATGCCGGCCGGCCTGTCCTGGTGTTCCCGACATCGCAGGGGCGGTTCTACCAGTTCGAGGATTCCGGCGGGGTGGGCGCGCTCGCCGAATTCATCGACACCGGCCGCATCCAGCTGTTCACCGTCGACGGCATCGATTCGGAATCCTTCTTCGCCAAGCATGTCGACACCGCGCACCGGATCGCCCGCCACGAGGCCTATTTCCGCTATGTGCGCGAGGAGGCGCTACCGGAATTTCTGGAAACCGCGGCGCAAGCCAATGGCGGACGGCGGCTGAAGCCCTTGTTCTCGGGCTGTTCGATGGGTGGCTACCATTCCTCGAACTTCGTCTTCCGTTTTCCCGAACTGGCCAGCGGCGTCATCTCGCTGTCGGGTGTCTATTCGGCCCGCGATTTCTTCGGCAAGGCGCTCGACGGCGACATCTTCTACAACTCGCCGCTCGACTATCTGCCCGGGATCGTCGATCCGAAATTGCTGGCGCGGCTGAAGGCGCTGAGGCTGATCTTCTGCTGCGGGCAAGGCGCCTGGGAAGAGCGCATGCTGGTCGAGACGCGCCAGCTGGAACGGATCCTGCGCGACAAGTCCATTCCCGCCTGGGTCGACTATTGGGGCGGCGATGTCAGCCATGACTGGCCGTGGTGGCATAAGCAGCTGGTCTATTTCTTCGGCCGCTGGCTGGATGATGATCTGATGCATAGGCTGGATTGACGACCACACCAGAGCCCATTCGTCGCTTGCCTTGTCGTCATCAGCTGACATCAGCCGCACCTACCCTTCCTGGCAGGCCGGCAGCGGCGCGGTCTCGTGTTCGGGCGCGGATCCTCGACGCAGGCCGAGGAAGACGACAAGGGCGGTGACGATGGTGATTGCCGCCAGCACGATCAGCAGCCTGTCGAACGCCGTTTCGTAGGCCTGGACCAGAACCACGGCATTGGCCGTCGGCAGATGCCGTGCCGTTTCACCGACATTGCCGGTCACCAGCAGCTGCGCCGCGGCAGCCGCGTCGCCGGAAGACGCAACGCCTTGGGCGGCGAGCTGCGTGGCGGTGAAGCCCGACAGAACAGCCATGACAATCGCCAGCGCAACGCCCTCGCAAGCGACGCGCGTGGTGTTGAAGATGCCGACCGCCATGCCGGCGCGCTCCGTCGGCACGACGCTGACGGCCAGCCCATCCATCAATCCCCAGGGCAAGGCGATGCCGACGCCGATCAGGAGCAGCGGCGCGACCAGTGCGACGCCAATCGAGGGCGTCAGGCTCAGCCAGACCAAGCCGGCCGCGGCGACGAGCAGGCCGACGCCGCAAATGGTGGCCGGAGCGATCCAGCGCGCCAACTGCCCGGCGAGCAAGGGCAGGACCAGCAACGGCCCGGAGAGGCAGATCATCAATTGCCCGGCCTTGATCTCGCTCATCCCTTCGATGCCGATGAAGCGGATCGGCAAGAGCACGAGCAGCACGACGAAGCCATAGGCGGGCGCCGCGGCAAGAAACTGGACGCCGACGAAGCGCGGAAAGCGAAACAGGGTGAGATCGAGCATCGGCCGGCGCGCGCGCCGCTCGACGATGACGAACAGCACAAAGCAAAGGACGGCGACGCCGAGAAGCGTTACCACGAGAGGATCGGCCCAACCGCTCTGCGGCGCCTGCAACACGCCATAGGTCAGCGAGGCCAGCGCGATCGTGAAGGTGCCGGCGCCCGCCCAGTCGAGGCCCGTTGCATCCGGGTCACGCGATTCCGTGATAGTGCGCAGGCCGAGGATCGCCGAGGCAATCGCGAGTGCCACGACCAGAACAAAGATCGACCGCCAGCCGAACGTGGTGATGAGCAGGCCTGAAGCGATCGGGCCAAAGGCCAGGCCGATGCCGAAACTGGTGCCGAGAAAGGAGAAGGCGCGCAGCCGCGAAGATCCCTCGAATTCTTGGGCAAGTGCGGAGGCGCCACCGGCGAAGGCCAAGGCACTGCCCAGCCCTTGCGCGGCCCTGAACGTGTCGAACCAGGCGATGTCGGGCGCCAGCATCGCGCCGAGCGAAGCGAGGATGTAGAGGGCGAGACCGACGAGGAAGATCCTCTTGCGGCCATGATTGTCGGCCAGCGCTCCGGCCGCCATCAGGCTGGCGGCGAAGGTCAGCATGAAGGCGTTGGTCACCCAGTTGAGCGCGATCGGGCTGCCGCCGAGATCGGCGGCGATGCGGGAAAGCGCGACGGCCGGGCCGGTGAAGGTCAGGGGCATCGTCATGGCGGCAAGGCATACCGACAAGAGCACGAGCCATCTCCCGGCCCGGCCGGCTGTGATGTTCAAGGTCATGGATTTTCCTATCTGAGCAGTCTGTGCCGGCGTGCCGCGCAATCGCGACGCCGGGTCACGACAACCAAGATAGGTCGGTGGCCGCTCCGGAAAAATGGTATTAAATATCCTGATATAATGGACTGAAACGCTCGAATGGAGACGTTTGATGGATCGCCTCAGCGGCCTTCTGGCCTTCGCCCGCACCGCCGAATTCGGCAGCTTCGTCGCCGCCGGCCGGGCGCTCGGCATCTCCGCTTCCGCGGTCGGCAAAAGTGTCGCGCGGCTCGAACAGGAGCTCGGCGTGGGGCTGCTGCAGCGCTCCACGCGGCGGATCGGCCTGACGGAAGAGGGCAAGCTGTTCAACGAGCGCGTGCGGCGTATCCTCGACGACATCGACGATGCCGAGGCGATGCTGTCGCGAACCCGCGAGACGCCGCGCGGGCGGCTGCGCGTCTCGACCCCGATCGTCACCTATCATCTGCTTCTGCCGGTGCTGTCGGAGTTCATGGCGCGCTATCCCGAGATCGAGCTCGACATCGATTTCAACGACCGCATCGTCGACGTCATCGAGGAGGGCATCGACGTCGCCATCCGCAGCGGCGAGCTGCCCGATTCACGATTGGTGTCGAAACCCATTGCGCCCTTTCGCATGCTTTTGTGCGCGGCGCCTTCCTACCTCGAGCGCCATGGCATGCCCGGCGTGCCGGCCGATCTCGTCGGGCATTTCGGCATAAATTTCCGCTATCTCAACAGCGGCCGCTTGCTGGACTGGCCGTTTGTCACCGGGAGCGCTCAGCCGGAGATTCGCTCGATGTTGACCTGCAACAACATGGAAGCCCTGAAAGGCGCCACGATCGCCGGTCTCGGCATCGCCTGCATGCCCGATTTCCTCGTGCGCGAGGCACTGCGTGAGGACAGGCTGCGCACCGTGCTGGACGACCATGTCGACGGCCGTGGCCAGTTCCGGATGCTGTGGCCCTCCAATCGCCATCTGTCGCCAAAGGTGCGCGTCTTCGTCGATTTCCTTCCCGAGCGCCTGGCAGTGGCGCGGTAACATTGCCCGGTGCCGGGCTTTCACCCCCTGATGCTCCTGGCCACCAGCCGCGCGATGCTCGGGCCGACCAGCAGCACGATCAGGAAACGTGCCGACTGCAGCGCCATGACGAAGGAGATGTCGACGTTCTGCGCGGCGGCGGCGATGATGGCGACGCTGTCCATGCCGCCGGGGCTGGTCGCCAGATAGGCGGTCAGCGGGTCGACGCCGGCGAGATGGCTGATGAGGAAGGCGAGGCCGCCGCAAAAGGCGATCAGCGCGACGATCGAAGCGATGATCTGCGGCAGCGCGCGTGCCGCATGGCGCAGGATCGGCCTGGTGAAATTCAGGCCAATCGACCAGCCGACCATCGCGTAACTGACCGCCAGCAGCCATTGCGGCAATTGCATCGGCACGCCGAGGCCGAGATGGATGACGGTGCCGAAGATGAAGCTGCCGAGGAAGAAGGGCGAGGGCAGCCGGCAAAGTCTGCCGGCCAGGCCGCCAACGATCGCCATGCCGATCGTGGCGGCGAAGGCTTGCGGGTCGATCTCGGGGAACCAGACAATGGGCGGGATCTCGATGCCCGAGGTGTCGACCCACATCTTGGCGACCAGGGCCGCCGTCATCGACACGAAGATGACGCGCAGATACTGCATGAAGGCGACAAGGCGCTGGTCGGCGCCGAAGGCGCCGGCCATCAGCACCATGGCGGTGGCCGCTCCCGGCGAAGAGCCCCACACGGCTGTGGTGCCGGGCAGGATGCGCCAGCGGCTGATCAGCCAGCCAAGCAGACTGGAAGCCGCGACGGTGGCGATCACCACGCCGAGGAATAGGGGCCATTCCTTGTAGAAGACCGGAAAGATATCGGCCGAGATCGACGCCGCGACGAGGCAGCCGACAACGGCCTGGGCGGAGCCAAAGAGAAGGCGCGGCACCCGCACCGTGGCGCCGTTGGTGCCGGCGACGATGGCCGCCAGCATCGGTCCGATCAGCAGCGCCGCCGGCAAGGCGGCGAATTCCAGCGCGCCGGCAAACAGCGCGGAGATGACCAGCAGGATCAGCCATTGCCAGGGCTTGCCCAGCTGCGTCATGCGCTCGACAGCTGGCTGGTTGGGAGGTGGCTGCTCAGCCTCGGAATCCATGGTCTGGTCTTAGACCGAGATGCGAAAAATGCGAACCCCGGCGTGCCGGAAAAGCAGGTTCCGGCGCCTCAGCCGGTTTTGGCCTCGGCCAACCCAAAGCCGCCGACGGGATGCGTTTCCACCTGAAATTCGAAGCCGCCGATGAAGGGCCGCGCCTTGGCGATGGCCGCCTGGACTTCCGGAAGCTGCAGCGAGGCCTTGTGGCTTGCCTGATCGGTCCACACTTCGGTCACCCAGATCGCATCGGCGTCGGCCGGGTCGGTGGCGATGATATAGCTCAGGCAGCCCGGCAGGGCCCCGGTGCTCTCGCGCAGTACAGTCATGACAGCGTCGCGCTGCCCGCGCGCCGCCCGCATCTTGCCGATCAGTCCGTACATGTCCTCGTTTCCCCCAGGGTTGGCGCGAAAGGAGTGTGTCCAGTATGCCGGTCGCTGGTCAAGGCATCAACTGGCCGCCATTGACCTCGATGACCTGCCCGGTGATGTAGCCGCTCAACAGGTCCGATGAGAGGAACAGGTAGGCGCCGACGCAATCCTGCGCGGTGCCGGCGCGGCCCTGCGGGATGGTGGCGACCATGCCCCTCATCTGATCGTCGGTCGAATAGCGTTCGTGGAAGGGGGTGAGGATGGTGCCAGGCGCGACCGCGTTGACGCGGATGCCGAAGCCGATCAGCTCCTTGGCCATGCCACGCGTGACGTTGGAGACGAAGGCCTTGGCCGAGCCGTAGAGGCCGGCGCCGCCGCCAGCGCCATTGCGCGCGGCGATCGAGGAGGTGTTGACGATGAAGCCGCCCTGTTTCTTCAGCCATGGCATCGCTTTGCGCGACGCGGTCAGCACCGAGCGTGCGTTGAGGTCCATCACCGCGTCGTAGTGCGCCTCGGTCTGCTCGGCATAGGGGATGCGGCCGAGCATGCCGCCGGCATTGTTGACCAGCCCGTCGAGGTGGCCGAAATGCTGAGCGCTATCCTCCACCACCTGCTCGACATCGGCGGGAACGGAAAAATCGCCCTGGACGAGGAAGACCTCGCCGCCGCCGTCGCGAATGGTCTGGCCGAGTTTCTCGGCGGCGTCGCGGCTGGAATTATAGTGCAGCGCCACCTTGCATTTCTGCTCGGCATAGGCGAGCGCGAGGGCCGCTCCGATGCCGGTCGAGGCGCCGGTGACCAGCACCGCCTTGCCGGCGAGATCGGGGATGACAAGACCGTGGGGTGTCTGCGGCACTGCTGTTCCTCCGGGGATTTCCGACATTCCTTGGCGGGTCTTGCCACCCTTGCATTCAAGTCAGCGCCGCTCAAGGCCTGAGATAGACATAGCCCTGGCTCTGCAGCTCGGCGAGCTTGACGACGCCGCCCTGATCGGCGGCATGGAAGCCGTCGAGCAGATCGGCGAGCGCAATATCCATGCCGTGCATGGTGTTGCCGCAGGCATGCGGGTCGAGCCCTTGCTGGACAAGACCGGTAAAGCGCCCCGAAATCGCCGCCGATATGCCCTTCGACTTGAAGGCGGCCAAGGCTGGGCCGTGGACGACCAGCGCGATCTCGACGTTGCCGCCGGTGCCCTCATAGTGGTTCTTGATGTTGCCGAGCACGAAATTGACCTTGTCGAGGTCGCTGAGGTGATAGGCGACCTTTAGCCTGGCAGGCTCCGTGGCCGCGGCCTGCACCGCCCGCAAGCCGAGAAGCGTTCCGGCTCCGGCGAGAACGGCTTGGAACATGTCACGTCGGCGCATGGCCATCCTCCCTGGCTTGCCGGCGCAGCGCGATTTGCGTGGCCGCGACCGCAATACTAGCATAAATTGACCTTACGTCCTGTCGAGGCGGAGGAGGGGGTCACATGGCGTTCAGGGAATGGAAGACGTTCGCCAGCGCCGGACTTGGTGCCGCACTGCTGGGTGTGCTTGCCGGTTCGGCGTTTGCCGATGACACGCTCAAGCTCACCGAACTCAGTCCCAACGGGGCGGACGCCTGTTTTGGCCGGATCTATGACGCGGCGCACCTCAAGGCGCATCCGAAGCAGAAGGTGGCGCGGATTTTCTTCTACTACGGCCATGACCCGGTTAGCCGTCCGAATGAGGAACCGAGTGCGAATTCCGATACGTCCTATAATGGCTTCCTCACCACCACGGTGCGCGGCGCCAAGGCGCCGGAATGGGCCGGCGGCTGGTGCAATCACGAGTCCGAGGACGGCACGTCGGGTCCGATCCGCTGCGGCATGGATTGCGACCGTACGCTGGCGTCGCTGAAGGTTGACGACAAGGGCAGGCTGGTCCTGTCCGACCTGTCATCGGATATCTACCTCGATCCGGATTCCGAGGAGCAACTCGGCAAGGCGGAATATGTCAGGCAAGCGCTCGGTTCGGAGGACGACAATTTCCGCCTCGACCCGATGCCCGCCTCGACGTGCAAGGCCGAGTTCGCACGCATCGATCCGATCGATCCGGCGGTCGGGCCGCCACTGCGCGAGCGGTTCAAGCCTGACCAGGCCTTCTGCTACGGCCGCGACTACGATGCCGCGCATATGAGTTCGCATCCCGATCAACTGACGCAGTCGATCCGGGTGTTCCGCGGGCCCGTGGAACTGGCTTCTTTCGCTTCGGGAGGCGACGTCACGAACTGGCCCGACGGCGCCGACATCGCCGTCTCGGTGACGACGCGGCAGAAGGGGGCCAAGGTCACGCAGACCTATTCCTGCCAGGGCGAAGCCGACCAGTGGCGTTGCGCGGCGAGTTCGAAGATGAGCAATTTTTCCTGCGACATCGCGCAAAAGGAAATCTTCCTCAAGCGCGGCGCCAATGGCACCATTATGCTGGCCAATCCCAACAGCAGCATTGCAGTCGTCGATCTCTGCTCGAAAGCCGCCGACGGCAAGACGAAGTCGGACGACAAGGTCTATCGGCTGGAGGCAATGCCGCAGGCGGCGTGTGCGCCGTAAGCACCGGCTTGTCTACAATGCCGCGAAGGGATATATCTTTGCTATATCTCATTTGAGGATGGCATGATGGACAAGGCAAAGGTGTTCTGGTCAGGCCGGTCACAGGCTGTGCGTCTGCCCAAAGAGTTTCGTTTCGAAACGGACGAGGTTTCGATCCGTCGCCATGGGCATACTGTCATACTTGAGCCACTCGTGCAGGATTGGGCGTGGCTTGACCAGGTGATCGGACCAGTCGACGAGGATTTTGTCGAAGCGGCGTTGGAACGTCAGGAAGGGCAAGATAGACCTGCATTGGACGACATCTTCAAGTGACCTATCTGCTTGATACCAATGCCGTTATCGCGGTCATCAAAGGTGACGCGAGTCTACTCGCGCTTCTGAAACAGCACACGCCGCAGGATTTTGCGCTTTCGGCGATCGTGGTACATGAACTGTACTATGGTGCCGAAAGGAGCCAGAGAAGATCTGAAAATCTGGCGCGCATCGAAGCTTTGCAATTCCCGGTGCTTGAATTCGATCGAGAGGATGCGAGGCATGCCGGAGAGGTTCGGGCGACGCTCGCGGCGTTGGGAACGCCAATTGGTCCCTACGATGCGCTCATTGGCGGGCAGGCGCGCGCTAGAAGTCTCATTCTGATCACCCGCAACGTCCGGGAATTCGAGCGCATCAACGCTCTCTCAATCGAGACTTGGTGACCCGCCTCAGGCGAACGGCACCGCCGTCGTGCCCTTGGGCAGCTTGGCCTCGTCGTCGGGCTCGACATGGATGGTCACCCGCACCGAGGGGAGTTCGGCCTTAAGCGCGTCCTCGATGCGGTCGCAGATGACGTGACTGGCGCCGACCGACATGTCAGCGTCGACGACCAGGTGGAATTCGATGAAGGTGGCGCGGCCGGCGATGCGGGTCTTGAGGTCGTGCACCTCCATGGCGCCCTTGCAATTGGCCGAGATGATGTCTCGGATACGCATGTGTTCGGCCGTGTCGACGGCCCGGTCCATCAGGCCGTTCATCGACGAGCCGATGACATGCCAGCCCTGCCACAGGATGTTGAGCGCGACGATGACGGCCAATGCCGGGTCGAGGATCTGCCAGCCGGTCAGGATCGCTCCGACCAGGCCGCCGAAGACGCCGATCGAGGTTACCACATCGGTCATGATGTGATTGCCGTCGGCGACCAGCGCCGGTGACTTTTCGGCCCGCCCCGCGCGGATCAGCGTCCAGGCCCAGAAGGCATTGATGACGGTGGCGACGCCGTTGACGGCAAGGCCTTTCCAAGGCTGTTCGAGCGGAGCCGGCGCCTGCCAGGAGCGCCAGACTTCGTTGAGGATCAAAAGCGCGGCGAGCACGATCAGCACGCCTTCGAGCACGGCCGAGAAATACTCGGCCTTGTGGTGGCCGAAGGGGTGATCCTGGTCGGCCGGCTTATGGCTGACCTGGATCGCCCAGAAGGCGGCGACCGAGGCGATGACGTTGACAATCGATTCCAGCGCGTCCGAATAGAGCGCCACGGATCCGGTTATGTACCAGGCGGCGGCTTTCAGCGCGAGCACGACAAAGGCGATCACGATCGACCAGAAGGCAAGGTTGGCGACCCTGCGCTTCGCGGCGGCTTTCGCCGCGACCGCCATCGTGTTCTCGACTTCGGCCATTGGCGTCAGGCTGCCTTTTCCTTGGCCTTGCGCGGCAAATGCGCGACGATGTTCTCGATGATGCGCATGCCGGCATTGTGGCCGAGCGTCATGATCGATTCCGGATGGAACTGCACCGCCGCGATCGGCTCCTTGCGGTGCTCGAAGGCCATGATGACACCGTCTTCCGTCTCGGCCGTGACGATGAAATCGTCTGGCAGGCGCACCGGATCGGCGAAGATCGAGTGGTAGCGGCCGACGGTGACCTCCTTGGGCAGGCCAGAGAAGATGATGCCGGGCTTGGAGACGCGGATGCGCGACGGCTTGCCATGCATGGGGATGTGCAACTGCCTGAGTTCGCCGCCATAGGCCTCGGCCAGCGCCTGCAGGCCAAGGCAGACGCCGAAGATCGGCAGGTCGCGTGCGCGGGCCTTCTTGATGGTCGCGGCGCAGTCGAAATCTTTTGGCGTACCGGGTCCGGGCGACAGCACGACGAGGTCGGGCTTCAGCCGGTCGAAGATTTCCTCCGGTACCGGCGAGCGCACGGTCGAGACATTGGCGCCGGTCTGGCGGAAGTAGTTGGCAAGCGTGTGGACGAAGGAGTCCTCGTGGTCGACGAGCAGGATGTTGACGCCATCGCCGACGCGCGCCGTGGTGCGCTCGGTGCTGGTCGAATTGCCTGTCTTGGCGTCGCGGATGGCGGAGAGCATGGCGGATGCCTTCAGTTCGGTTTCGGCTTCTTCTTCCTCGGGGATGCTGTCGAAGAGCAAGGTGGCGCCGGCACGCACCTCGGCGATGCCGTCCTTGATGCGGATGGTGCGCAGCGTCAGGCCGGTGTTCATGTCGCCGTTGAAGTTGACCATGCCGATGGCGCCGCCATACCAGGCGCGTGGGCTCTTCTCGTTCTGCTCGATGAAGCGCATGGCCCACAGTTTCGGCGCGCCGGTGACGGTGACCGCCCAGGCATGCGAGAGAAACGCGTCGAAGGCATCCATGCCTTCGCGCAGCCGGCCCTCGATGTGATCGACGGTGTGGATCAGGCGCGAATACATCTCGATCTGGCGGCGGCCGATGACGCGCACCGAACCTGGATCGCAGACCCGCGACTTGTCGTTGCGGTCGACGTCCGAGCACATTGTCAGCTCGGATTCGTCCTTCTTGGAGTTGAGCAGTTTGATGATCTGCTCGGAATCCGAAATGGCGTCCTCGCCGCGCTTGATGGTGCCGGAGATCGGGCAGGTCTCGACGCGGCGGCCGTTGACGCGCACGAACATCTCCGGCGAGGCACCGACCAGGTATTCGTTCTCGCCCAGATTGATGAAGAAGGAATAGGGCGAGGGGTTGATGGATTTCAGCTTGCGCGAAATCTCGGATGGCTGCGTTTCGCAGCGCTCGTAGAACATCTGGCCGGGGACCACCTCGAACAGGTCGCCGCGCTTGAACGAGTCCATCGCCCGGCGCACCAGATTGGCGTATTCGCCCGGCTCATGGTCGCCGCGCGGCGGGATGCGGTCGGCGGTCCTGAACGGCTCGGCAATCTGGTCGCGCGGCAGGCCCTCGGTCGAAAAGCCCTCGCCGGCATAGTCGTAGCGGTCGGTCCAGGCCTTGGCCGAATAATGGTCGACGACCAGGATCTCGTCGGGCAGGAACAGCACCAGGTCGCGCTGGCTTTCCTTGCGAACCAGCGTGTGGTCGACCGGGTCGAACTGGAAGGCAAGGTCGTAGCCGAAGGCGCCGTAGAGGCCGAGATTGGCATCTTCGGCCGTCTTGAACAGAGCGGTAATGGCGCGCAGCACGGTGAAAACCGAGGGAACGCGGCTGCGTTCCTCCTCGGTGAAGACACGACCGGGCGTGGCGACGTCGAGGCGGATCAGCTTTTTCGTGGTTTCGGCGATGGTGACCTCGGCGAGAGCGCCGAGCGTCCGGCCGATGACCGGCAACAGCGCCTCGCCGCGGCCGTTCAGCGCCTCGATGCGCATGGCGCGGCCGCGCGCGGAGATGACCAGCGGCGGATCGATGATGGCGGTGTCCCAGCGCGTGTAGCGGCCGGGATATTCGTAGTTGGAGGAAAACACCGCGCCACGGCGCGAATTCAGCCCGTCGACATAGGCGTCGATCGCGCCTTCATAGGGCCGGTCGTGGCGCTCGCGCGTGATGGTGACGCCACCCTCGGTCACGAAACGCTCGGCGCCGTTGTCCAGAACCTTAATCGTCGTCATTGCCGTCTCCATCAGCTAGTTGGGCAACGGACCCGGGAATGGCTTGAAAAAACAAATGGCCGCCCGGACATTCCGTTGCGGCCACCTTCTATTTTCACGCGCACGCGTTCGAACAGGCCGCTGTCAGCAGGCCCACCACCAAATGGTCTTGGTCGAACGCATGTTCATGGCGATTCCCTTAGCGGCGATTGGGCGGCGGCGCAACTGGATTCGACGGAGGCTCAGTCCTCCAGCGTGCCCGACCTGGCGTCGCTGCTCTTCCTGTCGCCGACCAGTTTCAACAGGTCTTCGCCGGCGCGGATGATGCGGCGCGAGCGCCGCGTCAGGATGAGGCCGTCCTGCGGCGCGAACACTTCGGTGCGGCCGTCGGCTTCGCCTGGCGCATGGACGATGGTGGCGAGGCGCGCGCCCCTGGCGACGCGATCGCCGGGCTTGACGTCGTAGAGGACAGCGCCGGCACGGGGCGCCGGCATCATGTCGATGTTCTCCAGAGGTGCCGCGACACCCGTGAAGGGAGCGGGCGCGGGCAGGGCGGTGTCGGATATCACGCCGCGCGCCGCGAGCAGCCGGTAGAGGCCTGCCGCGTCGGCCGAGGCGAGCACGCCGTCGACATCGAGGATGCCACGATATTCGGCGGTGGTGACGACGCGCCTGTCGAATTTCGCCACATCGGCCAATGCGTTCTGGTAGGGCATGATCGAGGCGCCCTCGAAAGTGCCGTCGGTGTCCTCGCTCCACAGCACGACCGCATCGACGCCCATGGCGGCGGCGCAATCGGCCATGGCTGGCCACAGGCTGGTGTGGACGTAGAGATAGGCAAGCCCCTCGTCGTCGCAGTGTAGGTCGAGCACGATGTCGTGCCCGAGCGAAAGCTGCACCAGGCGTGACTTCAACCGCTGGTCGGCGCCGCCGAGGCTGATGTCGGGCAAGAGCCTGGCGTCGGGCGCCGCCAGCAGCGGGAAGCCGCGGTTGAAGTTGGTGCGCGTGCCCAGATGAAAGCGGCCCTGGTGCTCGCCGAAATGATATTGCGCGCGGCCGATCGGGTTGGCCCAGGGCACGATGGTGATGTTGCCCCTGATGCGGCCTTCGGCCTCGGCCTTGTTCAGCGCCGGCATCAAGGCATCGATAGCGACGACACCAGGCAATTCGCCGGCATGGAGTGCCGCCTGCAAATAGGCCGAAGGGGCGGCCTTGTCGGCACCGGCGAAGCGGAACACCGGGAATTCGTAGGAAACGCCGTCGCTGTCGCCGGCGATGCGTTCGATCGATTTCTGCATGACTTTCTCCATTGGAGCAGTTCACCGTTTCATGGAAACGCCGAACGGCTCCGTCTCCCTGCTTTATCGCAACTCCGGACGGAAAACCGCTTCACACTTTTCCTGGAATTGCTCTGGAGCGAGAAGACATGCCCATTTGAAGGTGCCGATGTCGATTGGTCCAGCCCGCTACGCTATGGGCGCACGCCATTACTCGGCGGCGGGCTGAAGGATGGTGTCAGGCGTACGCCGGTCCAGCGCCTGCGACAGCACCGCGACCGCGACCGCCAGCAAGGCGAGCACCGCGCCGACCAGCGGCAGATTGGCATAGGAAACGCCTGCCGACAGCGCCACGCCGCCGATCCAGGCGCCGCCGGCATTGCCGACATTGAAGGCGCCCTGGTTGAGCGTGGCGGCAAGGTTCGGCCCTTCGGACGCGGCCTCGACGACACGGATCTGCAGCGGCGGCACGACGACGAAGATCAGCAGGCCCCACAGGAAGACGATGCCGATGGCAACGCTGGCGATGGCGCCGAACTGCATGAAGCCGACGAACAGCAGCGCCATCAACAGCAAGGTAGCAATCACCGTCGGCATCAGTTTCCAGTCGGCCAGTCGGCCGCCGATGATGTTGCCGATGGTCATGCCGGCGCCAAACAGCAAAAGCACCCAGGTGACAGCGGAGGTCGACAGGCCCGACACGTCGGTGAGGTAGGGTTTGATATAGGTGAATACGGCGAACAGGCTGGCCGAGGTCAGCGCCGCGATCAGCATCGCCAGCCACACCTGCAGCTTGCCCAGCACGCGGACTTCGGCGCGCAGGCCGCCGCCGCTCGGTTCCGTGACGTCGGACGGCACCAGCCAGGCGATGGCCGCGACCGAGATCAGGCCGATGCCGACCACGGCCAGGAAAGTGGCGCGCCAGCCGAAGGCTTCGCCGAGCGCCGTGCCGGCCGGAACGCCTAGGATGTTGGCGAGCGTCAAACCGGCGAACATCAGCGCGATGGCGCTGGCGCGCTTGTTGCGCGGCACCAGGCTGGCGGCAACGACCGAGCCGATGCCAAAGAAGGCACCGTGGCCGAAAGCGGTGAAGACGCGCGCGGCCATCAGCAGCCAGTAATTGGGCGCGATGGCACAGAAGAGGTTGCCGACGACGAACAGGGCCGCAAGTCCCACCAGCACGGGCTTGCGCGGCAGATGCGCGGTGGCCATGGCCACGACAGGCGCGCCGAAGACGACCCCCAGCGCATAGCCGGTGACCAGCAGACCGGCGGCGGGGATCGTCACGCCGAGATCGGCGGCGACCTCGGGCAGCAGGCCCATGATGACGAATTCGGTGGTGCCGATGCAGAAGGACGCAATGGCAAGCGCAAGGATCGGCAAAGGCATGGGGCGTCCAGACTGAATCGGTTCAATTTTAGACTGCGCGAGGATCCCCGCCGGGCGCAACAGACATTGCCGCAATGCAGCAATGCAGAAAGCGTGGAGCAGATTGAAAAACGGGGTGCCTCGGCGCCCCGTTGGGGATCATCGATGTGATGTCGAAGAAATTTGCACGGTCATGGCGCCTTCGGTAAGGCATAGGCGATGATGTAGTCGCCGCGATCGGGTGATTGGCGTGCGCCGCCGGCCGAGACGACGACGAACTGGCGGCCGCTTTCGGGCGAAGTGTAGGTCATCGGTGTTGCCTGCGCGCCGACCGGCAAGCGGCCCTTCCAGAGTTCCTCACCGGTGGCAATGTCGATGGCACGCAGATAATAATCCTGCGTGCCGGCATAGAAGACGAGGCCGCCCGCCGTCGTCACCGGTCCGCCGAGCGACGGCATGCCGATCGGGATCCGCAGTCCGGTCTTCATGCCGAGCGGACCGGTGTCCTGCAGCGTGCCGGCCGGAACCTGCCAGACGAGTTTTCGCGTGTTGAGGTCGATGGCGCTGATCGTGCCATAGGGCGGCTGATGGCAGGGCACGCCGAGCGGCGACATGAAGCCGTTCTTGAGCGCGCCGTAAGGCGTGCCGAGCTGGGTGCCCAGACCGTCATGCGCCGCCGAGGGGCCGTAATCGTCGGCCTCGGCGCGCGGCAGCAGCACGACGAATTGGGGCATGCGGATGTCGTTGACGATCAAATAGCCGTTGGCCTCGTCGATCGAAGCGCTGCCCCAGTTCATGCCGCCATAATAGCCGGGAAACTGCAGCGAGCGCGTCGGGCCCGGTGGCGTGAACTCGCCTTCGTAGCGCAGCTTCTTGAAGCCGATGCGGCAATAGAGCTGGTCGAACGGGGTGGCGCCCCACATGCTGGCCTCGGTGAAAGGCTGATCCCCGATCGAGGGCATGCCGACCGAATAGGGCTGGGTCGGCGACAGGAAATCCTCCTTGGCGCCGCCATCCTGCGGCACGGGCTTTTCCCGCACTTCGGCGATCGGCTTGCCGTCGCGGCGGTCGAGCATGAAGATCTGGCCGCGCTTGGTCACCTGGATCAGCGCCGGCACCGTGCCGCCCTTGCCATCCGGCACGTCATACAGCGCCGGCTGCGAGGGCAGGTCGTAGTCCCACAGATCGTGATGCACGGTCTGGAATTTCCAGCGCTCGCGGCCGGTGGCGATGTCGAGCGCGACGACAGAGGCGGTGTAGTCCTCCGCCGCCTTGGAGCGTTCGGCGCCGAAGAAGTCGGGCGTGGCGTTGCCGGTCGGCAAATAGACGAGGCCGAGGGCCTCGTCGTAGCTTGGCGTCGACCAGACATTGGGCGTACCGCGCGTGTAGCTCTGGCCTTCCGGCGGGAGTTTGGTGATTGCGGGATTGCCGAGGTCCCAGGCCCAGACCAGCTCGCCGGTCCTGGCGCTGAAGGCCCTGACGGCGCCGGAGGGTTCGCCTGTCTCGACATTGTCCCAGACCCAGCCGCCAACCATGATCAGGTCACGCATGACCGTCGGTGCCGAAGTCTGGAAGTAGAAGCCGGCCTTGACCTCGCCCATGCCTTGCTTGAGGTCGACCGTGCCGCCCTGGCCGAAATCCGGGCAGGGTTGGCCGGTCTTGGCGTCGATCTCGATCAGCCGCGCATCGATGGTGGTCATGACGATGCGGCTGGCACATGCGGCAGGCGCCGCGCCGCCGGCAGCGGGTTCGTAATAGCTTACGCCTCGGCAACGTTGCCACAGCGGCCCCGAGGCCTTCGGGTCGAACTTCCAGCGCGGCTCGCCGGTCTCGGCGTTGAGTGCGTTGACGACATTCTTCGAGGAACAGGTGTAGACGGTGTCGCCGATCTGCAGCGGCGTGTTCTGGTCCTCGGCGCCCTTGACCGGGATATCGCCGGTGCGGAAGGTCCAGGCGACCTTCAGGTCCTTCACGTTGTCCTTGTTGATCTGGCCGATTGGCGCGTAGCGCGTACCGGCGGGGGTGCGGCCGTAATGGCGCCAGTCGCTGCTGGTGGCCAGGGCGGCGGGCGGCGGGGTTTCGCTGGCCGACGCCGTTTCGCGGATCACGCCATGCGGCTGGAAGGCGTAGGCGGCGGTGGCGATCAAGCCGAGGACGAGGATGCCCGCAGCGGCGAACGGGCCGCGCCTGCCGCTGGGCGATGACGGGAACAGCGGTGTCAAAAGGAGGGCGATCACCGCCAGCACGGCTGGAGCGACCAGTCGCGGCACCAGCGGCCAGAAATTCAATCCGGCCTCCCACAACGCCCAGGGTACCGTGGCGAGGAAGATAAGGATGTAGAGCCAGAAACCGGCCTTCCGGCGCAGTGCGTGGAGAAAACCGGAGATGATGATGCCGACGCCCGCCAGCGCATAATACCAGGACCCGCCGAGGCCGATGAGCTGGACGCCGCCATAGAGCAGCGGCAGGCCGATGATCATCAGCACCAGGCCGAAAAGGACGAGCAGCCAGACGCCGCGCGAGCCGTTGGTATCTTGTGACATGTCGGACCTCACATTTTCCCGGGTTCGGCGCCTCGCGGTCGCGGCGGCCAAAAGGGACCGTCAGGGCGATCTTGGAGCTCGGTCGTCGGCGTCCGGTTGTGGCGACGGGGGCTTCGCCAGTGAAAAGAATTTTATCGCAACCTAATAGATAGCATGTTATCTTTTCCGTCATGCCCAAGCAAGACCCGGATCGAGCCAGATTTGGCCCACTCGTTATATCAGTGGCGAGGCTGTGGCGCCGCGCGGCCGACAAGGCGCTCGACGATTGCGGCCTGTCGCATGCCACCGCCATGCCGTTGGTGATGCTGTCGCGGCTTGGCGACAATCTGCGCCAGGGGGTGCTTGCCGACCATCTCGGCTTCGAAGGGCCGTCGCTGGTGCGCATCGTCGATCTGCTGGTCGAGGAGGGCTTGGTAAGGCGCATGGAGGACGCCGCCGACCGGCGCGCCAAGATCCTGTCGCTGACCGATGCCGGGCGCAGCCGCGTCACCGAGATCGAGCGCCTGCTGGCGGTGCTGCGCGCCGACCTGCTGAGCGATGTCGGCGCCGACGAATTGAAAGGGGCCGTGCTGCTGCTCGGCCGCCTGGAGATGAAGCTGACTGGACCGGAAGCCGGGAAATAGGTTTCAGGCCAGCGGCTTCAGCTCCTGGGCTATCGTCGGCAACAGCTCCGAAACCGTGGGGTGGATGTGCACGGCGCGTGCCAGCGTGTCGACCGGCGCCTTGGCGTACATCAGGTCGAGCACGCAATGCACCGCCTCGTCTCCGCCGGGGCCGAGCACCGAGCAGCCGAGGATTTCCCTGGTGTCGGCATCGACGATGATCTTCATGAAGCCTTGCGTCTCGCCCTTCTCGACGGCGCGGCCGACGCGGGTCATCGGCCGCTGGCCGACCAGGACGCGGCGTCCGGATTTCCTCGCCACCGTCTCGGTCATGCCGCAGCGGCCGAGCGGCGGATCGATATAGAGCGCATAGGCCTCGATGCGGTCGCTGACTTTGCGCGGATCGCTGTCCAGCAGATTGGCGGCGACGATCTCGTAGTCGTTGTAGGAAGTGTGGGTGAACGCGCCCTTGCCGTTGCAATCGCCCATTGCCCAGATGCCTGGCACGCTGGTGCGCAGCTGGTCGTCGACCGTGACGAAGCCGCGCTTGTCGACCTCGACGCCGGCCTTGTCGAGGCCGAGGTCGTCGGTATTTGGGTTCCGTCCGAGTGCCAAAAGCACATGCGAGCCGACGGCTGGCGCCTTGCCGGCCGAGAAGGTCACGGCGATATCTGCGCCTTGCCTGGCGAAGCCGATGTCGTCGGCGCCGACATGGACCGTTATGCCTTCATTTTCGAGGATCGACAGGATTGCCGCCGAGACGTCCTCGTCCTCGCGGCCGGTCAGGCGCGGGCTCTTTTCGATGACGGTGACGTCCGAGCCGAAGCGGCGGAACATCTGCGCGAATTCGAGCGAGATGTAGCTGCCGCCGACGACGATCAGGTGGCGGGGCAGAACATCGAGATCCATCATCGAGGAGTTGGTCAGATAGTCGATGTCGTGGATGCCGGGCAGGTCGGGCACCGAGGCGCGGCCGCCGGTGTTGAGGAAGATTTTTGGCGCGGTCAAAAGGTCTTCGCCGACACGCACCGTGTTGGCGGATTCGAAGCGCGCATGGCCGCGATAGAGCGTGCATTTGTCCATGCCGGCGATCCAGGTCTCGAGCCCGGTGCGAGAGGCGCCCGACACCTTGTCCTTGCGCGCCTTGATCGCTTTATAGTCGACGCCGACCGGACCGCCGAGCGTCACGCCATAATCGGCGGCGCGGCGAGCGAGATGCGCGGCATAGGCGCTTGCCACCATTGTCTTGGTCGGGATGCAGCCGGTGTTGACGCAGGTGCCCCCGACCAGCTTGCGCTCGATCAGCGCCACGGTCATGCCGGCGGCCGTCAGCCGACCCGCCAATGGCGTACCGGCCTGGCCAGCGCCGATGATGATGGCGTCGAAGGTTTTCGTGTTCAAGGTCTGGGCCGTCATGCCACCGCCGCCACGATCAGCAGGCCGCCGATGATGGCAACCGCGTCCTCGATGAAGGCGGCGGGCGGATCCTTGCCGAAGGCGGCCGCCAGACGGCCGCGCGCTTCGGCGCCGCCCAGCGTGCCGATGACCGCGCCGATGGCGCCGGCGATCAGGCACACGATGGTGGCGCCGCCGGCCGCGCCGATCACCGCGCCCGAGAAGGCGCCGAGCAGGATGCGGGCGCCGAACTGCTGCGGCACCTTGCGGCTTGGCGTCGACGGCAACTGGTCGGTGACCAGTTCGACGATGGCCAGGATGGTGAAGATGCCGACAGCAGCCCAATGGCTCATGAAGCTCGCCCAGGTGCCGGCGACCGGCAGCCAGCCGAGATAGGCGCCCCAGGCGACGGCGGCGGGCGCCGTCATGGCGCGCAGGCCGGCAATGACGCCGATCAGAAGTGCGAGAATGTAAAGCATGGTCGATCCCCCTCGATCCCGGGCCGGAACGGCCCTGAAACGGCAGGCTACCATAGGCCGGATATTTGGCTAGGCCGGAGACTCATGAGGACGCGAAGCTTGGCCAGGCTGGAAGCGCCAAGCAATGGTCAAGCACTTGTTGCTACCTCAAAGCTGCTCGGCTAATCCATCAACCGATGTTTCAGCTGGCTGATGGAGCGTTGACCGCGAATTGCGCGGCAAAAGCCCTGACATAAGCTGGTCGAGCTTCCCCACGAGCGACATAGGCGGCCAGGTTCTGATATTCGTCCAGAATACCCGATGGTCTCAGTCGCAGCAGCACCGACACCATCAACAGATCGCCGGCGCTGAACGCATCATCGAGCCAGTCGTCGGCGCCCAGATAGGTCGAGAGCCTGTCGAGCCGGTCGCGAACACGGTCCTTCACCAGCGGCAAGCGCTGCTCGCTCCAAGGCTTGTCGGCTTCGAATATCCTTGCCGTGGTCAATTCGAGGACCGGCGGCTCGACGGTGTTCAGTGCGGCAAACATCCAGGTGATGGCGCGGGCGCGGGCATTGCGCTCCTTCGGCAGCAGCCCCGCATGCTGCTCGGCGAGATGAAAGACGATCGAGCCGGTCTCGAACAGCGAGAGGGTCCCTTCCTCATAGGTGGGGATCTGGCCGAAAGGATGAATGGCCAAGTGCTCCGGCGCCTTCATTCCCGCGAAGGAAACAAAGCGAACCTCGTAAGGCTGCCCCACTTCTTCGAGCGCCCAGCGAACGCGGGTATCGCGCGCCAGTCCCTTACCGCCATCGGGAGATCGCTCAAACGCCGTGATCGTGATCGTCATCGTATCCGTTTCCTTGCTCGGGCGAAGTTCTTCGGCTCCTATCGAGGACGAATGAGTTACCGGGAAATCGACAGCGATCTTCAACTATTTTTGTCCCTGGGCGCGGATCGCGACGGCCTAACACCTGCCTCCGCGCTTTTCTGTTCGCGTCAGCTGTGCTTTGGCAATGACGTCAAACGGAGGGACTGCCATGGCTGAGAGCGAACGCGCGAAAATGGCCGATGGTCAATGGTACACCTGCCTCGATAGCGAACTCGAGGCGTTGCGGGCCACGGCGCGCGACGCGGTGTTCGAGCACAACATCCTGCCGCCCCGCCAGCGCGCTAACCTCGGACCGGCCTTGAGGGCACTGCTCGGCGGCGTGGGGGAGGGCGCCCGCATAGAAGCGCCGTTCCACTGCGCCTACGGCTTCAACCTGTTTCTCGGCAGCGGTGTCTTCCTCAATGCCGGTTGCACCATCCTCGACACCGCTTCGGTGCTCATCGGCAAGGGTACGCTGCTTGGCCCCAATGTGCAGATCTACTGCGCCGAGCACCACAGGGAGCCGGCAGGGCGGCAGGCGGGACTGGAGATCGCCAGGCCGGTCGCGATCGGCGACAATGCCTGGATCGGCGGCAGTGCCATCATCCTGGGCGGCGTCAGCATCGGCGAGGGCGCAATCGTCGGCGCCGGAGCGGTGGTGACGCGCGACGTGGCGGCGAACACCACCGTGGTCGGCAATCCGGCGCGGCCGGTCAAACGCGGCTGAGGAGACTTAGGTCGGCAATCAATGCGACAAAGCGAGCGTCGTGCCCTCGTCCCGGCCGGCTCGCCCGGAAAACTCGCGGCGATATTGCGCCGGTGAGGTCCTGAGCCGCGCCGAAAAATGCTGCCGCAGCGAGGTGGCGCTGCCGAAGCCGGCTTCGAAGGCGACGATGTCCATCGATTTCTCCGTCGCTTCCAGCAAGCGCTGCGCCAGTTCGACCCGCTGGCTGGTCAGCCAGTCGCCAAAACTGGTGCCGATCGATTTCTGGAAGCGCCGGCTGAAGGTGCGCCGTGTCAGGCCGGCGGCTTCGGCGACGCTGTCGAGGCTGTGCGTTTCGCCCAGCGTCGCGCGAACCGCGTCGAGCGCCCCGGTGAAGCGGTCGGCCTTGGCGCTTTTTGCCACCGGACGCTCGATGAACTGCGCCTGTCCGCCCTGCCGGTGCGGCGAAAGCACGACGTGCCGGGCGAGCCGCAGCGCCGCCTCCGCGCCATAGCGGGCGCGCACGATGTGAAGGCAGCAGTCGAGCCCGGCGGCGACGCCGGCAGAGGTGACGATGTCGCCGTCATCGACATAGAGCACATCGGCGTTGACCGAAACCTCGGGATGCAGGGCCTGCAACTGGTCCGTATAGGCCCAATGGGTGGTCGCTTTCCGGCCCGAAAGCAGGCCGGCCGCGGCGATGGCAAAGGTGCCGAGGCACAGGCCCACGATCAGCGCGCCGCGCCGGTGGGCGCGGCCGAGCGCGTCCTCGAGCGGTTCGGCCAGAGGGGCTTCGAGATCCTTCCAGCTCGGGATGATGACAATGTCGGCGTCGTCGAGCGCGGACAGCCCATACGGCACCAGGATGCCCAGGCCGGCATCGGTCCGTAACGGGCCTTTCTCGACCCCGCAGACGCGGAAGTCGAAGCGCGGCAGGCCGAGGCTGGTGCGATCGGCGCCGAACACCAGGCAAGGCACGGAGAGATGGAAAGGGCTGATGCCGTCGAAGGCAAGTACGGCAATGGTCGGGGCGTTCATTGGCATTTCCAGTGAGGGAAGGTGGATTGTCCCAATTCTTTCGGATGATGTCAATCGGGCCACTTTTGATCGCTCATCGACCGGCCTATTTTCGGCCATCGCATTCAAGCCGGAAGGAAAACATCATGTCTGACCCAGCCAACACCACGCCGCGCCGCGCGCTCGTCGTCATCGACGTCCAGAACGACTATGATGGCGGCAATCTGGCCATCCAGCACCCCGCGTTCCGCGACAGCGTCGTCAATGTGGCGCGCGCCATGGATGCGGCGTCGGCGGCAGGCATCAAGGTCGTGGTCGTCAAGCAGATGGCGCCCGAGACATCGCCGATCTTCGCCAGGGGCAGCCATGGCGGCGAACTGCATCCGGAAATCGCCAGGCGTGGCCGCGACCATTATGTCGAGAAGAATTTGCCGAGTGCCTTCACCGGCACCGACCTCGAGGCCTGGCTGCGCGCCAATGCTGTCGATACGATCGCGGTCGTCGGCTACATGACGCATAATTGCGACCTGTCGACCATCATCCATGCCGTGCATATGGGCTTTGCCGTCGAGTTCCTATCCGACGCCACCGGTTCGGTGCCTTATGCCAACAGCGCCGGCTACGCCTCGGCGGAGGAGATCCATCGCGTGGTGAGCATCATCCTGCAGTCGCGTTTCGCCGCCGTGCTCAAGACCGCCGAATGGATCGACTGCCTGAAGACCGGCGCGCTGCCGGAGCGCGACACCATCTATGCCTCCAACCAGCGGGCGCTGGCGCGCAGCGCCGCGTAGGGCGATCCGCAAACAAAAAGGGCGCCGCGGCGATGCGGCGCCCTTTTTCAATTGTCGGGACAAAAGATCAGAACAGGCCTTCGATCTGGCCGGCCTCGTTGAGGAAGATCTTTTCCGAGGACGGCGCCTTGGGCAGGCCGGGCATGGTCATGACCTCGCCGCAGATGATGACGACGAAGCCGGCGCCCGCCGAAAGCCTGACCTCGCGCACCGGTACGGTGTGGCCGGTCGGCGCGCCGCGCAGGTTCGGGTCGGTCGAGAAGGAGTACTGGGTCTTGGCCATGCAGACCGGCAGATTGCCGTAGCCGGCGTCTTCCCAGGCCTTGAGCTGGTCGCGCACCGATTTGTCGGCGATCGCTTCCGAACCGCGATAGATGCGCTGGACGATGGTGTTGATCTTCTCGAACAGCGGCATGGCGTCGGGATAGAGCGGCGCGAACTGCGAGGCGCCGGATTCGGCCAGCGCCACCACCTTGTTGGCGAGCTCCTCGACGCCGGCGGAGCCCTTGGCCCAGTGCTTGCACAGGATCGCCTCTTCGCCCATCGAGGCGACATAGTCCTTCATCGCCTGGATTTCGGCGTCGGTGTCGGAATAGAAATGGTTGATGGCGACCACCGCCGGCACGCCGAACTGGCGGATGTTCTCGATGTGGCGGCCGAGGTTGGCACAGCCCTTCTTCACCGCCTCGATGTTTTCCTTGCCGAGATCTTCCTTCTTGACGCCGCCATTCATCTTCATGGCGCGCACGGTGGCGACGATGACGGCCGCTGCCGGCTTGAGGCCCGCCTTGCGGCACTTGATGTCGAAGAACTTTTCAGCGCCGAGGTCGGCGCCGAAGCCGGCTTCGGTGACGACATAGTCGGCAAGCTTCAGCGCGGTGGTGGTGGCGACGACCGAGTTGCAGCCATGCGCGATGTTGGCGAACGGGCCGCCATGCACGAAAGCCGGGTTGTTCTCCAGCGTCTGCACCAAATTGGGCTGCATGGCGTCCTTGAGCAGGACAGCCATGGCGCCGTCGGCCTTGAGGTCGCGGGCATAGACCGGCGACTTGTCCCGGCGGTAGGCGACGATGATGTCGCCGAGGCGCTTTTCCAGGTCCTTCAAGTCGGTGGACAGGCACAGGATGGCCATGACTTCCGAGGCGACGGTGATGTCGAAGCCCGCCTCGCGCGGAAAACCGTTGGCGACGCCGCCGAGCGAGCAGATGATTTCGCGCAGCGCCCGGTCGTTCATGTCCATGACGCGGCGCCACACCACGCGGCGGGTGTCGATGCCGAGTTCATTGCCCCAGTAGATGTGGTTGTCGATCAGCGCCGACAGAAGATTGTGCGCCGTGGTGATGGCATGGAAGTCGCCGGTGAAGTGGAGGTTCATGTCCTCCATCGGCACCACCTGCGCGTAGCCGCCGCCGGCGGCACCGCCCTTGACGCCGAAATTCGGGCCGAGAGAGGCCTCGCGGATGCAGACGATCGCCTTCTTGCCGATGCGGTTCAGGCCGTCGCCGAGGCCGACCGTGGTGGTGGTCTTGCCTTCGCCGGCAGGCGTCGGGTTGATGGCGGTGACGAGGATCAGCTTGCCGTCCTTATTGCCCTTCACCGACTTGATGAACTCGGCTGAGATCTTGGCCTTGTCGTGGCCGTAGGGCAGCAGATGCTCGGTCGGGATGCCGATCTTCTGGCCGATCTCCTGGATCTGCTTTTTCTTGGCGCCACGCGCGATCTCGATGTCGGACTTCACTTCGGCCATGACGGCTTTCCTCTGGATTGGACGATGGAGGGGACGGGGTTGATGTCACTTGCAAGAAGGCTGGAACCGGACGCGCGGGCATCTAACCCTGTCGCTGCGGTTGCGTCAACTTTCATGCAACTATGTTTCCTATAGAGAAAATTCCTCTGCGGTGGGCCGACCTGTCCCGGTTCTTTCTGGCTCCGCTTGCCGCGCCGTATAGAAGCCAGAGCAAGGGCGCTTCCGCCGTCTCAAAACAGCCGCACAATGCACGGAATGCGACAGACGCGACGGCGCAAATTCGCCATCTCCCATGCATGTCGTCCTCCCAAAACCTGGACGATTTTGGGCAACATGCATTGGCCGTCGCTGACCGCGAATGCCGTTACTGCGTCAGCACGTTGCTGATTTCGACCATGTTGGAGCGCACGCGCAGGATGTAGAAGCCCATCGTCGTCAGATGGGTCGGCAGCAGCCAGCCGTCCTCGCGACCGTTGGCGATGATGAAGGGCTGGATACGCAGGGCCGACACGAACTGCGCGTCCATCGTATCCCAGAGGCTCTGCAGGTGCTTTTCCTTGAGAACGTCCTCGAAATCGGCCTGGGCGCCCTTCATCAGGCCGTAATAGGCATAGAGCTGGCCATAGGCGAACCAGTAGCGGTCGTCGGCGCGGGTGTCGAACCAGCCATTGTTGTGGTTCTCGGCGCGCTCCTTGAGGATGGCGGAGGTCGAGCCGATGTCGCTGGCGATGCGGTCGATATACTGTTTCAGATTGTCCGCGCGGGCATCGAACGTGGCCTGGCAGGTGGCGAGCCGGGCGTTGAACGAACGCAGCTTGCGCACCGCGTCGCGATAATAGCTCGGCGTCGGCGTTTTCGGGCCGAACGGGCTCACGCCGAAATACCAGGTGTATTCGTCGAACTGCAGATTGCCGCGCGCGTCCTGCAGGTCGGCGTCGATCTGCGAGGTCGTGCGCACGCGGCCGAGATTGTCGGCAAGCTCGGTCGCCGTGCGTCGCACCGCCTGGTTGATGCCGCGCTGGAAAGAGGCCTTGTTGTCCATCCACGGAGTGTTGTCCCAGTCGATGCCGAACAGGCCGAGCTTGTAGAGGATCATCGACGAAATCCAGGCATTCTGGTTGACGTTGAAGTCAGTCAGATCCGCCGCCACCTGGGCGATGCCGGAGTTGCCGCAGGTCTTGGCCGTGTCCGTGCCGGTGCCGGCGGCCACCTGCTCACCGGCCGAAACATTGCGCTTCTCGAACGTATAGCTGTCGGGATAGTTCGGGTTGAAACTGTTCCACCACTGGGTGGCGTAGAAGAAGTTGGCGTAGAGACCGATCAGCACCAAAACGGCCAGGCCGACCACGGCCTTCAGGATCCAGCCGCGCTGCCCGTACCAGCGCCCGGCCCACATGAAGGGCCACAGGATCGCGCCGATCAGAAGGCCGATGCCGCGGCCGATCCACTGGAAAATCCGGGTGAAGAAATTCACGATCGGATCGAGCATGGCAATGTCACCCCCTCAGCACGATGCCAAAAAGTTGCGGACTTTTTGGATAACATCCTGCACCAAAACAACAAGTTAGAACGCAATGACGGTTCATTTCGTTCTAGTCGGTCAGGCCGTAGAGGCGTGTACGAAACGCCACCTTGTCCTTCAAATATGTGGTTTTCAGAACGTCCACAACATGAGATCGCCAGGCGTCGCTGAAGCCGTCATAGTCCTTGTAGAAGCCGTCCTTGTTGAAGATGTAGCGCGAGACGAAGTCCGACGGCACGAAATCCGAGATCAGCCGGTTGGTCAGCCAGGCGTCGGGATGGTCCGGCTTGGCGCGGATCACCAGGAAGCGCTGCTGCGGGAAGACATCCTCGATCTTGAGGTGGCCAAGCTGGGCGATCTCGCGCTTGGCGGCGTTGAGGAATGGGAAATCGCCGTCCCTGGTGATCAGGTCGGCATGGCTCTGGATCCAGGTCTGCAACCACACCTTGTCGACATCGGTCAGATTGCGGTTCGGTTCGGCGTCGCGGATCAGCGCGCGCACCACCATCTCGGCGCGGTGTTCGAGATAGCCCGAGGCCTCGACCCAGGAGGCGCGCGGCAGTTCGATGCGGCCGGTGGCGGCCAGGAATTTGAACACCTTGTCGGCGTCCTTGATCGAGAGATAGCTCACCTGCCAGGGCCGCGAGCGACGGAAGCCGGGGGCCGCCGGATCGCTGATCACCGTCGTCATGTCGGGATCGACGAACACGTAGAGCCCGCCGAAATGGCTGGTCCAGTAGGCGTTGTGGCGGAAGATCACCTGGTCCGGCACCAGCGCGTTCTCTCGGATGTCGCCGCAGACCTTGGCGAGCTCGACCATGCGGGTCAGCATGGCGTTGTCGCGCCAGGCGTCGGGCTCCTGCTTCAGCCGGTCGACCAGCTTGCCGAGTTCGGCGGCCTTGCCAAGCACGTCCTCCGCCGACAGCACCTTGAACTCGACCTGGTTGATCGACAGCAGGTCCTCGATGTCGTTGACCTTGGGAACGGAATCCTCGATCTCGCCGTAGATGACGTCCTTGATGGTCAGCGCATCGATGGCGCGCTGGTTCCTGGACATGAACTCGAACATCAGCTGCGAGGTGTTGGAGAAGGCGGTGTGCACCACCGGCAGGTCGATCTGCGACGGCGTCAGGATGATGAAGCGGCGGTTGACCTCGTTGGGATCGAGATAGTCGTAGTCGCCGCACTCCTCGGCCACTTCGGGCGAAAAGCCGGTGCGGTCGATCTGGAAGCTCTTCAACTTGGTCGGCTTGAGGCCAAAAGCCGCCAGCGCCTTGTTGTAGCGCTCGATGAGATGGGCTTCGTCGACGGTGAGCAGACGGCCGTAGATGAGCTCGTTGTCGCGCAGGAGGTCGGGTTTTTTGGCGTGGGTCATATGTGCGCGCGCAGGGTACATTTCGGCGGGAGACTAGGTGCGGACGGGGACGCCCCCCTCTCCCCGTTCTTCACGGGGAGAGGGTAAGGGTGAGGGGCAGCGCCAACGGTCAAAGATATGTCTCCCCGTAACCTTCGGCGGCAATAAATCGAATTTCGTGCGTGTCAATATTGCGGTCCAAGCGCTGTTCAATGGCCGCCAATATAGTTTCCAGCACGGCCTCCCGATCCTTCAAGACGTCAACGTTCCAAAACCGCAGCATGGACCAGCGATGCGAAACGATGAAGCGATCCCTAGTCTGGTCATATTTATTGCCGGCATGCTGGCTCCCATCAACCTCGATAACTAGCTGGCACTCCCGGCATGCGAAGTCAGCGAAGTAGCTTCCTATCGGAAACTGTCGCACGAATTTATAGCCGTTAAGTCTACGATCGCGCAGCTCAAGCCAAAGTGCGCCTTCGGCATCATTATCCGATTGCCGCAGACGCCTTGCCCGTTTCGTCGTCGTGATTTCTGGTCCACGCATGCGCTGCCCCTCACCCTTACCCTCTCCCCGTGAAGGACGGGGAGAGGGGGGCATCAGCGTTCGAGCCACACTTTTCAACACACGCGGGCAACGGATCAAATTCACGCATTCCACAGACCCTTCTTCTTCATCTCTTCCATCTCGCGCGCCGCCCGCTCGCGCAGTCTTGCGTCGCGCAGCAGTTTTTCCACCGCGGCATCGTCGGATTTGTCGGAATAGCGGAACTCGCTGTCTGCGTAGCGGTTGATCTCCTGCATGACCATGGCAAGCGAGAACGGACCGCGCAGTTCCTCGATCATCGCTTTCTTGTCGTCGTAGCTCTTGTGCATGAAGGCTTCCGGCTTCTCGAACCAGTCGTCGGGCAGCTCGATGTCCATGGCGCGCATCTTGATGGCGTCGGTGACGTTCTTGATGGCGCGGCCGGTGAAGCGCGGTTCGGCGTCCTTGATCAGATGCAGGTAGGTGCCGATGTCGGCCATGGTCTTGGGCGCGCCGTTTTCCTTCATGTAGCGCTCATAGACCCGCATCAGCCCGTCCTCCTGGGGCTTTTCATGCTCCTCATAGGCCTCGGTCACGGCGCGCTGGATTTCCTGCGCGGCGTAGAGCTCGTGCTTGCCCAGAGGGATCTCATGGTTCTTGCCGGCGAGCAGCACGAAGATGTCGATATAGTCGTCGCGGGTCTGCGGCCCGTCGACCACCCAGCGGGCGCCGGCGCGCTGGCGCAGCGCGTCGTCGACATTCTCGGGATAGTTGGAAAACATGCCGAACGAGCAGTTGCCGCGCACCACCGTACCCGCACCGGCGAAGGCGTCCATCAGCACGCCGGTGATCTCCTGCTGGCCGGCCGAGGCGCGGTCGTCGGAGCGTCTGGCGGCGACCTGGTCGATGTCGTCGATGGTGCCGAAGCCGATGACGCGCGGGTTCAGGACGTTGTTGATGAACTGGCGGCAGTTCTGGCCCGATTTGCCCTGGTAGGACGAGATCTGGTCGACGCCGAAATTCTCATAGGCGAAGGGATAGCCGGCGACTTGGCAGTAGCCGTTGACGAGACCGGCGATCATCTGGATCAGCGTCGTCTTGCCGGTGCCGGGCGCGCCGTCGCCGATGAAGGTGAACAGGAAGCCGCCAAGCTCGACGAACGGGTTCAGCTCGCGCTCGAAATCATAGGCCATCAGCATCTTGGCGAGCTTGACCGACTGGTATTTGGCGATGTGGTTGCCGACGACCTCTTCCGGCTTCTTGAAGGTCATCACCAGCGGCTTGGAGCGCTTGCCGGGCGCGACGTCGAAGCCGTCGAGGGTGAAGTCGTCGGCATCGATGCGGATGTGGGCGCTCTCAAATGGGCCGATGCCGTCGAAACGGCCCTTGCGCGCCAGAAGCCCGTCGATGGCGACGCGGGCGAAGGCGCGCGCACGGGTCATCAGGTCGGTGTCGTTCGTCGAGCCCGCTATCGCCTTGTCGAGACCGGCCAGGATCGATTTCACCGCATCCTGCGGCGTGTCGAACAGGAAATCCGGCTCGGGGATATCGTTTGGTGCCTCGCCGTCGCTGTCGATGAGCTGGAACAGATAGGACGCAAGGCTGAAGGCCGAGATATAGGCCGAAGCCGACAGCAGCTTCTTGAAGGTCGACGCCTCGTCGCCCTCAAGCGGAGCGCGGGTGTTTTTCGCCTGCAGGCTTTCGAGATCTGAGCCCTCGGCGAAGACATCCGATACCGCCAGCGCGATCGCCGTGCCGCGCCGGGCACGGAAAAGCAGCGTGTGCTGCGAGATGGTCAGCAACTGATCGTCTGGATGGACGGCGCCGACGGTCTTCGACAGCTCGACCTCACGCGTGCGGCGCACCGAGCCGACCGAGACGGTGGACACGAAGCGGCGGTTGGTGCCGGCAAGCGCTGTACCGGACTCGCGCGCGGGATCCTCCAGCACCACAATGCGGGTGATGAAGCTCTGCGCCGTGGCGCGGTGCTTTTCAACAGCCGCTTCCGGGATTGTGGTCAGGCCGGTGTCCATGTCAGCTCCTCATCGGGATTATTTTCCCGGCTTCCGCGGAAGGACCCTGCGCCTGACGCGCCGCGTCCAGGTATATGTCCAAAGTCTGATCCAGCCTTTCGAAAAGCAGCTTGTCGAAAGCGACGTGCCCGCCGCCGCTCTGGTCGATCTCAAGCGCGGCAATGTAATCGGGGCGATCTTCCGGTCGGATCGCTACCGGCGGGTAGCCGCCTCGCGCCAGCACCAGATTCATCAAAAGGCGCGCTGTACGTCCGTTGCCGTCATTGAACGGGTGAATGGCGACAAAACGCCGATGAGCTTCAAAGGCAGTTCGTGGCGTGCTGGGCGCAGCGCTCAACCACCGGCAAAAAGCTTCCATCAGTGCCGGGATCTCCACAGGGGCGGGAAAATTGAATACGCCGACATTCGTATTCACGTAACGAGCGCTGTCGGCGTATTGGCCGGCTATCTCCGGCTTGGAATTCGCCACGACCAGATGATGAAGATTGCGGATGTCCGCCTCCATGATCGGATGATGGTTCTTTGAAGCGATCTCGAGTACCCAACTCAAGGCGCGTGCGTGATCGATGGCCTCGAGGTGATCCTTGAGCGGCTTGCCGCTGATCGTGATGCCTTTTTCCAGAACGAGGGCCGTCTCGCCCGCCGTCAGCGTGTTTCCCTCGATGGCGTTCGACGTGTACGTTATGTCGATACGCTGGCTGTGTTCCAGGCCATCCAGGGCGCCAGGCCGCACTCTCTTCTTCAGCGCATCGAGCTGCCGCTTCTTGCTGGAGATGCTAGCCGCGGCGGTCATTGTTGGCGCCTCGGTGTTGCGTGGCTTTCAATGACACAAACAAGGTTCCTAAACATCCGATATCACCTGCCCATTCGACAGGATGTGAACCTTGTAGCCGGCAAAAATCTTCTGCGCCTCGCCGGCGGCGTAAAGCGCCTGGTAGGCCTCGTGCGGGATCAGCGCATGATTCTCGTAGCTCGATACGCCCTGCCGCGCGGCTTCCAGGTCATCGGTGTTGATGAAGAATTCCTGTGTGGTCTTCTCGCTGGAGAACAGGCCCTTGCGGCCGGGCTTCTCGCCCTTGGAATAGACCTCCTGGATGGTCCAGGTCAAAAGCCAGGCGTTTTCGGGCTTGCGCACCTTGGCCAGCACTTCCGTCACCGTCGAATTGTTGTCGGTGATGCCTGCCGAATAGAAGGGACCGAGCACGACGCGCCGCAACTGCTTGGGGTGCAGCGGCTCGAAATCCTTGTCGAGATTGACGGCGATCGTCGCCGGCGACAGCGTATAGGCCGAATTCTTCTCGGTGAAATCGTCGAAGCGATGGGCAAGCTCGGGGTTGAGAAGGCCGTCGACCGGCAGCGGAATGTCGACCTTGTCGTTGAGCTTGCCGCTCCGGTCGACAAGCTGGCTGACCATGCTTTCGGAGGAATCCTCCACCGTCACCATGTAGATCAAGGGCAGGTTGGCGCTGCCGTCGAAGGTCGCCCAGTGGACCAGATAATAAGGCCGCGCCGTCTTCGGATTGACCGACACCTTGGCGGTCTGCGCCAGCGTGAACGGCCCGAAAGTCTGCTCGCTCTTGACGTCCTCGAGATAGAGCCGCTCGGCCATCGATTTCTGCAGCGCCTCGGGGAATTCCTTGTGGCGCAGGATGAAGTCGGCCATCTCCTCGCGCAGCTCGCCGGCCTGGGGAATGTTGGCAAGCCGGCTGTCCGCCTGGCGGCGGTCGTTTTCCAGTTCGAGCAGGTTCTGGAACACCGGGTAGCCGCTTTCGGCGCGCGAAATGCGGAACGTGTCCATGAAGCCCAGCCGGTTGCGCCAGCAGGAGAAGGACCTGTCGAGCCGGGCGATGTATTCGGCGACGATCTTGGCGACGATGCCGTGCCGGTAAAGCGGCGAGCGGTCGTCGCGCATGAACACTTCAAGGCCGCTGAGGGCGGCCGTGATCGCCGAGAAATACCGCGCCGCCGCGTCGTTTTCGGAGGTCATGCTATTGGCCCTGGATTGTCGCACCGGTGCGTGCGGCAATTATGACTGCACGTAATTGGCCGAATTGTGCTTCTTCAGCACCTCGTCGAAGCGGCGGGCGAACGCATCGTCGGCCAGCTTCTTGCGGCGCTGGATGTCGGCGCTGGCCACCATGTTCTTCTCGTGCATCTCCAGCAAGTCCCCGATGTGCTTCTGCGAGGCGGCGCCGATGCCGGCCATGGTTTCCTCGGCGGTGTTGTCAACCTGGCTGCCCAGCGTGTTGATCTTGTGGGCGACATCCTGCTGGGCGGCGGTCTTCAGCGAATCCTCGAGCGCCTTGTAGAGCACGATGCGCTGCTCGGTATCGATGGTCAGCTTGTTGATCAGCGTCGACTGCGCGGCGATCTGGTTGTTGAGCGAATCGACGAAGGTCTGGAACATCGAGGTGTAGCGCTCCAGCGTCTGGCTTTCGGCCAGCAGTTCCTGCTCCTTGGCCTGCTTTTCATTGTATTCCGTGGCCATCTTGGAGCGCTCGCCTTCGAGCTGCGTGCGGTCCTTCTGGCTGGTCGAGGCGGCTATCTTGTTCTCGATGTCGAGCAGCATCGGATTGAGCTCCTCGATGCGCTTCTGCACGGTTTCGAGGTTGGTCATCGTCACCTTACGGCGCTCGATGACCTGCGACAGGCTGGCCTCGGAGGTCTTGTAGCGCTGGTCGAGGACCTCTTTCTGCGCCTTCAATATGCCGACGATGGTGTCGGACTTGGCCAGCAGTTCCTGCAGATTGCCGGCGAGCGACATGTTGCGCACGCGGTCGGTGCGCATGCGCTGCTTGCGCTGCGCCGAAAAGACGCCGACGAAGTTTTCCCAGCCGGTATAGTTCTTCATGCTCTCGAACTCGGCGCCGAAGACGTTGGTGGCGTCCTCAAGCCCGATGATCAGGTCGGCGATGTTGCCTTCCATCACCTTCTGCTGCTTCAGCACATCCTCGATGCGGGCGTTCTCGATGTCGAAATTGGCGTCGCCGATCTTCTTGTCAGCGGTGGCGAGCGTGTCGAGCACGGTGCCGGATTGCTCGATCTTGGTGCGCATATCCTGGACGACCTGCTTGGTCTTGGCAATTTCGGCATCGAAATTCTGCAATGTCGCCATAGGGGCCTCCCGCTTCGGCTTCCGCTCGCTGGTTGCGAACAGCGGCGAATATATGTGGGGTATCAGGGGATTGAAAGACGTGAAGACAAGGACCGCGCGAAAACAAAATATCCGCCCGAACCCTTGAAAGGCAATGGAGCCGTGGTCATGGCGTGATCAACTGGCCGGCCAAGCCTGGTTCAGTTGATTTTGAACTTTCATGCCGGCAAAGCAATCAGTTCGCACTGAAGCGGGTGGTTCTGAAATTCGACAACAACTGACCATTTGCAGCGACGGCACGCGGGCCAGGCCGGGTCGTCTGACGACGAACGGCGTCCGCTCAGGGCTTGGGATCGGCCTTCAGATACGCGATGACATTGGCGATGTCGTCATCATTGGTCAGGCCGCCAAAGGCCATCCTGTTGCCGGGCACCTTCAGCTTGGGCGCTCTGAGGTATTCGGCAAGATTTGCCTCGTCCCAGACGAGACCGGCGGCACCCGCGCTCTTCATCGCCTCCGAATAATGGCCGAGGAAGCTTTCGGCGGTCCCCGCCGTGCGGCCGACGACGCCCATCAGATGCGGGCCGACCTTGTCGCGGTCAGTCGCCGCCTCATGGCAGGCCATGCACCGGTTGAAGACACGTTTACCCAGCACGGGATCACCCCCGGCCTGGGCGGCAACGGACGTGGCAAGGAGAAGAAGGCTGGCGGACAAGACGGCTCGAAGCATGGCTGACCCCGGAGAGCTCTGGCGGAGGGCGGAAAATAGGGCGCCGACCTTAA
This sequence comes from Mesorhizobium sp. BH1-1-4, assembly GCF_020165665.1. Classification (NCBI taxonomy): domain Bacteria; kingdom Pseudomonadati; phylum Pseudomonadota; class Alphaproteobacteria; order Hyphomicrobiales; family Phyllobacteriaceae; genus Mesorhizobium; species Mesorhizobium sp. BH1-1-4. The sequence goes on along the minus strand of NZ_JAIUIN010000009.1, from coordinate 21,923 downwards.
CAAAGGCACCATAGAATGGCGCGACCGCCAGAGGTGGCAGCCGGCTACCCGATGCCGGGATCCAGCGGGGTTTGGTGTCAACCACCGACAAAACCGATGAAGTCGTCGGGTGCCGCGCGGCCCATTTCCTCTTCCCAGTGGCGGCGGCAGAGCGAGACATAGACGTCCTTGCCGATCGCCACCTGTTCGCCCTGACGGGCCACCTTGCCGTCGGGACCGAGGCGCACCACCATGGTCGCCTTGCGGCCGCAGCGGCAGATGGTGCGCACCTCGCGCAGATCGTCGGCGATTGCCAGCAGCGCTCGCGAGCCGGAAAACAGCTTGCCCTGGAAATCGGTGCGCAAGCCGTAGCACATGACGGGAATGTTCAGCCGGTCGGCGATGCGGGCGAGTTGCCAGACCTGCTCTTCCTCCAGGAACTGCGCCTCGTCGACGAAGACGCAGTGCACGGCGCTGCGCTGATGATGCTCGGCGACGCGGGCGAACAGGTCGTCGCCGTCGCGGAACATCTCGGCTTCCGTTTCCAGCCCGATGCGCGACGAGATCAGGCCGGTGTCGCCCTTGCGATAATGGCCGGCGACGAACAGCATCGTCTCCATGCCGCGCTCGCGGTAATTGTAGGACGCCTGCAGCAGCATTGTCGTCTTGCCGGCATTCATCGTCGCGTAGTGGAAGTAAAGCTTGGCCATGACGCTCTTTTAAGCCGACTTCTCGTCCCGCGGGGAGAGGCCGGCGCCGCATTCCCCCGAAAAAGCCGCCGTTGCCGGGGCGGATCGCACTTGGGCTAGACATGGAAAGCGTCAGCGGTGTCGCTGATGGGCCAGCCAGCGCCGTTGATCGTGATTGTCTTAGCGCTTGAAACCACTCCAGAATGGTGTTTGGCTGACGAAACAAGGCGGGCACAAAAACCGTAACTTCGCTTCGCCAAAGAATCGAAATGGGAGAATACAGATGTCGCGTATGAATTCCTTCGTCGCCGGCCTTGGCTTGGCGGCTTTCCTGTCCACGGGCGCCGCCTTCGCCGGCGATCCGGCAAGCTGCAAGGCGGTGCGTCTCTCCGATGTCGGCTGGACCGACATCCAGGCCACCACCGGGCTGGCCTCGGTGCTGCTCACCGCGCTCGGCTACGAGCCGCAGGTGATCCAGCTCTCGGTTCCGGTGACCTATGCGTCGCTGAAGAACAAGGACCTCGACGTCTTCCTCGGCAACTGGATGCCGTCGATGACCAATGACATCAAGGATTATACGGCCGACGGTTCGGTCGAGACCGTCAGCCAGAACCTGGCCGGCGCCGGTTACGGCATCGTCGTGCCGACCTATGTCGCGGATGCCGGCGTCAAGTCGCTGACCGACCTCGGCAAGTTCAAGGACAAGTTCAACGGCAAGATCTACGGCATCGAGGCCGGCAATGACGGCAATCGCATCATCCTCGACATGATCAAGAACCCGAAGGACAATCTCGACGGGTTCGAACTGGTCGAGTCCTCGGAGGCCGGCATGCTGACGCAGGCCGAGCAGTCGATGAAGAGCAATGAGTGGATCGCCTTCCTCGGCTGGACGCCGCATCCGGTGATGGGCGCCATGAAGATCACTTATCTCGACGGCATGGGCGACAGCGGTTTCGGTGCCGCCACCGTCTCGACCAATGTGCGCAAGGGCTACACGACCGAGTGCCCGAATGTCGGCAAGTTCATCACCAACCTGAAGTTCAATCTCGACATGGAAGGCGAGATGATGGACGCCATCCTCAAGGGCAGCGATGCCAACAAGGTGGCGACCGACTGGTTGAAGAAGAACCCGGACGCCGTGAAGCCCTGGATTGAGGGTGTCACCACTTTCGACGGTGGCGACGCCGCGGCGGCAATCAAGACCGCGCTCGGAAGCTGAGCCGACTGTGATTTCGGCGTGACCGAAACAGAGGGCAGCCATTGTGGAAAAGGCTGCCCTTTTTCGTATCCTGTGACAAGATGATGTCGCGACAGTACGGGGCCGAAGGCAGAGCTCTGGCACAAGAGGGGTGAGATGGATCCGATTTCCAAATTCATGGTCGATCACAAGATCCCGATCGGGGCCTGGGGAAAGGCGTTCTTCGGCTTCCTCACCGACAATTTCGACACCGTCTTCAGGGCTTTCTCGAATGGCCTCAACTTCCTGCTCGACGGGCTGGTCAACATCCTTCTGATGGTGCCGCCGGTGGTGCTCGCCTTGGTGATCGCCGTCGTCGCCTGGCTGTTGCAGCGCTCGCGGCCGCTCGCCATCGGCGTGTTCCTCGGCCTGATCTTCATCATCAATCAGAACCTGTGGAAACAGACGGTGCAGACGCTGGTGCTGGTCGTGGCGGCGGCGGCGGCGGCGATGGCGATCGGCGTGCCGCTCGGCATCTGGGCGGCGCACAAGCCGAAGGTCTACCGCATCATGCTGCCGGTGCTCGACCTGATGCAGACGCTGCCGACCTTCGTCTACCTGATCCCGGTGCTGACGCTGTTCGGCCTCGGCAATGCGCCAGGCCTCATCGTCACCATCATCTTCGTCATCCCGACCGCGGTCAGGCTTACCCATCTTGGCGTCGTCTCGGTACCGAAGTCGATCATCGAGGCCGGCGAGGCCTTCGGCGCCACCAAGAGCCAGCTGTTGTGGAAGGTCGAGCTGCCCTCGGCACTGCCCACCATCATGGCGGGTTTGACGCAGTCGATCATGCTGTCGCTGTCGATGGTGGTGTTCGCCGCCCTGATCGGCGCCGGCGGCCTCGGTACCGAGATCAACCGGGCGCTCGGCTCGCGCCGCATCGATCTCGGACTTGAGGCGGGCTTGGCAATCGTCGTGCTTGCCATCGTGCTCGACCGGATGACGCGCATTGGCGTTGGAGGCAAGAAATGACCGTCGCCGTCGATTTCAGGAATGTCGATATCGTCTTCGGCGCCGACCAGGCCGGCTCGCTGGCGATGATCGACAAGGGTGCGACGCGCGCCGAAATCCTCGAGAAGACCGGCAATGTGCTGGGCTGCGCCGGCGCCAGCCTGACAGTGCATGAAGGCGAAATCTCGGTGCTGATGGGCCTGTCGGGCTCCGGCAAGTCGACGCTGCTTCGCGCGGTCAACCGGCTCAACGTGGTGTCGCGCGGCCAGGTGCTGGTCAAGGACGGCGACCGCACGGTCGACGTCGTCACCTGCGACGAGCCGACCCTGCGGCGCCTGCGCCAGAAGCAGGTAGCGATGGTGTTCCAGCAGTTCGGCCTGTTGCCGTGGCGCACGGTGGAGGAGAACGTCGGGCTCGGCCTCGAACTCGCCGGCGTGCCGGACGCCGAGCGCAAGGAGCGCGTGCATCGGCAGCTCAAGCTGGTCAACCTCGACCAGTGGTCGAACAAATACGCCCATGAACTCTCGGGCGGCATGCAGCAGCGCGTCGGCCTGGCGCGTGCCTTCGCCACCGAGGCGCCGATCCTCTTGATGGACGAGCCGTTCTCGGCGCTCGATCCACTGATCCGCACCAAGCTGCAGGACGAACTTCTGCAGCTGCAGGCGGAACTGAAGAAGACCATCATCTTCGTCAGCCACGATCTCGAGGAAGCGCTGAAGATCGGCAGCCACATCACCATCATGGAGGGCGGCCGCATCGTCCAGACCGGCGCGCCGGAAGACATCGTGCTGCGCCCCGCCAACGACTATGTCCGCGACTTCATCGCCAATGTGAATCCGCTGTCGGTGCTGACCGCCTGGAATGTGATGCGCGACCGCCGCGACCTCGAACAGGGCACGGATGGCTGGGTGTGGCTCGACCGGCGCAAGACGACGCGCTTCAAGATCGACGAGCACGGGCTGGTGGCGGCGGCCGAGCGCGACGGCAAACCGGCGGTATGGGTGTCCTGCGCCGATGTCGAGGGTCAGCCGGAGGAGTTGGCGCAGGTATTCTGGGCCAATCCGGGCACCTCGCTGAAGACGGTGATGCTGGCCATGCACCGCTCGCAGACCGCGCCCGTGGCGCTGTTCGACGATCAGTCGCGCTTCGTCGGCGCGATCGGCATCAGGGATGTGCTGAGTGCGGTGCTGCGGCGGTAGAGGCCTCAAGCGATAAGGCCTACGCCGCCAGCGGCAGCCTCAGCTCGGTCAGCAACCCGCCTTGCGGGTGATTGGACAGGCGGACTTCGCCGCCCGCCGCGCGTGCGATGTTGCGGGCGATGGTCAGCCCGAGCCCGAGCCCGCCGGTCTGGCGGTTTCGGGACTGTTCGAGGCGCACGAAGGAGCCGAAGACGGCGTCGATCTGGGCCTGGGGTATGCCCGGCCCCTCGTCGCGGATGGCCAGCGTAATGGTGCCGTCCGAGCGGCTGAGGCTGAGATGCGCCATTTTTCCGTAAGTCACGGCGTTCTGCACCAGATTGGTGACGCAGCGCTTGAGCGCCACCGGCCGCGCCATGCAGATCAGGCCGCGCGAGCGGGTGTCGTCATTGTCGAAGGACACGGCGTCGTAGCTGTCGGCGATCGATTCCACGAGCGACCAGAAATCGATCCTCTCGGCCTTCTCTTCCGTCACCTCGAATTTGGCGAAGTCTATCACCGAACTGGCGATGCTTTCGATGTCGGCGAGATCGTGGGCGAGCGCTTCGCGCGCCGGTGACCTGCGCAGCAGCTCCAGGCGCAGCCGCATCCTCGTCATCGGCGTGCGCAGGTCGTGCGCAAGGGCCGCCGCGAGGTGTTCGCGGTCCTCGACATATTCGCGCAGCCTCGTCTGCATAGCGTTGATCGCCCTGGCGGCGGCGCGCACCTCCCGGCTGCCGCTCTCGGTGACCGGCGGGCTCTTGAGGTCGTTGCCGATCCGGTTGACGGCGGTTTCCATCATCCGGTAAGGCGCGGTCAGCCGGCGCAGCGACCAGATCGACATGATCACCACCAGCCCGGCGATCAGCCCATAGAGCGGCAGGCTGTCGACGCTCAGGATCGGGCCGACAGGTGTGATCGGTTCGGTGAAATTCAGCCACTGGCCGTCGGCGAAGCGCAGCGAGGCCGTAAGCTTGTCGCTCTGGGCGAAATCGGCGGCCAGCACCAGAAGGTCCCGCTCGACCTGGCCGATCTCGGGCCCGGGCGCGGCGCCGCCGGCATCGTCGGCTTCGCGCGTCGCAGGGTCGCGGCGCACGCGCGCGTCGGTGATGCCGAACTTGGACAGCCGGCCGACGAGGATGTCCTCTAGCTCGGCCAGTTCGTCGTCGCCGGCGATCGACGAGGTAACGGCGGGCGTGTCCGAAACGGTGAGCGCGTAGGTGGAATTGAACAGGCCGGTCGCCGTCGCCTTGCGCTCCTCCGGCGTGGCGTCATGCATGAGCTGCACCAGCGAGAAAGCGCGGTCGTTGAGGCGGTAGAGGTCGACCACGTCATTGGCGGCGGCGCGGTCGCGCGACACGATATAGAGGGTCGCGACCTGGCTGATCAGCAGGCCTGCAATGACGATCAGCAGCACCCAGACAGGCAGCGTCTGCGGCAGGAAACGTCTCATTCGGAGGTCGTTTCGGGCAGGAACTGGTAGCCGCCGCTGCGCACGGTGAGGATCAGCTTGGGCGTCTTGGGGTCGTCTTCCATCTTGCGCCGCAGCCGGCTGACCAGGATGTCGATGCTGCGATCGAAGGAATAATCGCTGTCGCCGCCGGACAGTTCGATGAGCTGGTCGCGGGTCAGCACGCGACCCGCGCTCTTGACGAAGGTTTGCAACAGGTTGAACTCGGCCATGGTCAGCTCGACCCTGACGTCGTCTGGCGCGGTCAGCCGGCGCCGCGAACAGTCCATGGTCCAGCCGGCGAAATGGTAAATCTGCTTGGTGGTGGCGCGCTTGGGCTCGGCGGCGCCATTGCGCCGCAGCACGGCGCGGATCCGGGCCAACAATTCGCGCGGATCGAAAGGTTTGGGCACATAGTCGTCAGCGCCCATCTCCAGCCCGACGACGCGGTCCGTCGTCTCGGTGACGGCGGTCAGCATGATGATCGGCGTCGTATACTGGGCGCGCAGGTCGCGGCACAATTCCAGCCCGCTCCTGCCGGGCAGCATCACGTCGAGCACGATGAGGTCCACCTGCGCGCGGCGCAGGATGGCCTCCATCTCGTCGCCATCGGCGGCAACCGAAGTGTGCAGGCCTCGCTTCTGGAAGAACTCCTGAAGCAGGTCGCGGATGCCCTTGTCGTCATCGACGATCAGTATATGCGCATCGGATTTCACAGCTGCCCTGTCAGGTTGTCGGCCAGGCATTTCCTGGCCGGTGAGCCACACGATAGAATTCGGGCCATATGTTGGCCAGTGCCTTGCTTTTCAAGGGAGAATGAATTGCGCCTTCTCCACTGGAAAGCAGCAGCCAAGCTCGGCCTGCCAGACACAATCCAGAAACAAAATTCTACAATCGGGAAAAACTCCTGAAAAGGTAGGGCGGCATAACGGTGCTGTGGCGGTCAGGTTATCGGCTGCGACGCTAGTCTCCGGGTTCACGGATAAACCGATGCCAAGTTTGTCGATCAGTTTGTTGGGTGCGTTGCTGGGCCTAGGCCTGGTCGCCGCCGCTGTCGGACAATCGGACGCAAAGGCGCCGCTCACCCGGAGCGAACGGTGCGCCAATCTCAGCCACCAGTTTGATGAAGCCCTCGAAACGCATGCCACGGCAACGCAGGTCACCGCGGCAAAGGCACTTCAGAGAAAGGGTAACCGGTACTGCGCCGCCAAGAAACAGGCGCAGGGCATCCGGATGCTCGCCAACGCTTTGAAGCTGCTTGGAGTGGCACCGAACGACCCGGTCCAGTGACACTCAAAACCGACCCGCATTAAAAGGAAAAACGAAGCCATGAAAAAGTCCATCCTGTCCGCCCTTGGTCTCGCCGTCGCTCTCGCATTCTCGATGCCGGTTCTCGGCAACGCAGCCGCCACCACGACCGCTGCCCCGGCTGCTGCCACCACGACCACCGCACCGGCTGCTGCCGCGACGACCGCGGCTCCGGCCAAGGCTGCTCCGAAGAAGGTCGCCAAGAAGACCGTCTGCAAGGTGACCAAGAAGCACAAGTGCCCGGTCAAGAAGGCGCCCGCGATGGCGGCTCCCGCGAAGATGGCCCCCGCCAAGGCCGCTCCGAAGAAGCCCTGATCGGCTTCGAGGTTCGTTCTATCAGGCCGTTCCAGCCGCACCGGCTGGGGCGGCCTTCTGCCAGGGGCATGGCCGATGAGTTGAACACCGCCAGCTTCCAGCCACGCATCTCGATCGTGCTTAACCCGTTTTCAACGCCGGCCTTGTAGGGCAATCCGCATGAAGAAGCGGCTTTCGTCCATTTTGCGCTCGATGGTCATCGGCGGCCTTGTAGCCACCGGTGTCGCCAGGGTGCTGATCCTGTTCTCCGCCAGCCCGGTGCCGGATCCGGCGAGCGGGCGCACCGAGCCTTCGCTGTTCGCGCCAGCGATTTCCAGCAACTGGGACTACATCACCCCGACGCAGACATGGCTGCTGATCGTGCTTGCCGGCGTGACGCTGATCTGCGTCGCCGGGTGGCCGATCGCGGCCTGGATGGAACGCCGGGCCGACGCCGGCGCAAATCGGCGCATCCTCGGCCGTCAGGGCCGTTGAACCGCGACCGACTATTTCCCACATGACAGTGAAGGACCGGGCCCGCCCGCCGACGGTCCGCAAATGGACGATGGCTGCCGCCCGTGGCAGAATGCGGCCTTGAGCTCGATCGCAGACTGTCGGTTCGGATGCCTGAAATCACCACAAAACCACGCGTAAAGGTCAAGCCGCAGACCGAACGGCCGAAGCTCTACAAGGTCATCCTCGTCAATGACGATTTCACGCCGCGAGAATTCGTGGTGACGGTGCTGAAGGGCGAGTTCAAACTCTCGGAGGACCAGGCGCACCGGGTGATGATCACCGCGCACCGGCACGGCGTCTGCGTGGTCGCGGTCTTCACCAGGGATGTCGCCGAGACCAAGGCGACGCGGGCCACCGACGCCGGCAAGGCCAAGGGCTATCCGCTGCTGTTCACGACTGAGCCGGAGGAGTAGGGGAGGGACTTGGTCCCTTCTGAACGCTGGCAATGGCGAAACCATTCGCGACGGCATCTTTCTCCCAGTCACTATACGGGGAGAAATGTCCGGCAGGACAATGAGCGGCGGCGCCGTAGGGTGAAAATCGTTCAGACGAGTGCGCACAGCGGATCGCTGATCACGCGAATTCAGCGTTGCCCCTCATCAGCCCTCCGGGCACCTTCTCCCCGTGAACGGAGAGTAGGAAAAAACGCCTCGCTATCTTCCCTCGCGGTACCACATCGAGCCCATCGCCAGGAGCAGCAGGCCGAGGCCGAGGAAGCCGCCGAACAGCGGCACGCGCGACACGGCCTTCAGCACGCTGTCATCGGTGGTGCGCAGGCCGATCCAGTCGCTGCCCGACGCTTCGCCGGCCGAACGCACCGGCACGATGGAAGGCAGCGTCACAGCGCTGCCCGCGGACGAGGCCAGCCGGCGCACGCTGCCGCCGGTCGCTTCCGCCGGTGCCTTCAGCCGGTCCGGCGTGGAGACGACGTCGGCGAACTCCGGCGCGTTGACCGGTCCGACATGGGCGAGCGCGGTGAGATCGCCATTGGCGACCTGGAAGAGGCCGATCTCGCTGGTCTGGACGCTGCCGAGGAAGACACCGGGTTCGGATTTGTCGAGCTTGACGGTGAGCGTCTTGCCGGACGGGGTGATGATCTGCGCCGGGCCGGGATCGTCGGCCATCGTCTGGCGGCGGATCTCCAGCACCATGCCGCGTCCCTCGGCGGTCAGCCGCTCTTCCTCGAGTTCGGGCTCCTTCATCAGCCAGTGGGCGATGCGCCGGTAGAGCTGGACATGCGGGCCGCCGCCCTCGAAGCCGCGGGCCCACAGCCAGCCCTGGTCCGACAGAAGCATGCCGACGCGGCCTTCGCCCTTGCGGTCGAGCAGCAGCAGGGGCCGGTTGTCAGCCCCCTTCATCACCACTTCGCCTTGCGGATTCTGGACGCCGATGGTGCGGAACCAGCGGCTCCAATGCGGCGGCTCGGTGGCCGAACCGTCGAGGCCGCGCGTCACCGGATGACGTTGGCCGAGGTCGGTCAGGCGCGGATAGAACGCCTTGTCGACCACTTCGCCGGTCGGCATCGCCGGCAGGGCCGACATCAGCGGCGTGCGCGCGATCGACGCCTCGCCGGCATATTCGGGGCCGGCGGCGATCAGCAGCGCGCCGCCCTTTTCGACATATTCGGAGATGTAGTCGTAATAGAGGATCGGCAGCACGTCGCGATGCTGGTAGCGGTCGAAGATGATGAGGTCGAAATCCTTGATCTTCTCGACGAACAGCTCGCGGGTCGGGAAGGCGATCAGCGACAATTCATTGATCGGCGTGCCGTCCTGCTTTTCCGGCGGCCGCAGGATGGTGAAATGGACGAGATCGACCGAGGCGTCGGATTTCAACAGGTTGCGCCATGTGCGCTCGCCGGCATGCGGCTCACCCGAAACGAGCAGCACGCGCAGGTTCTCGCGGATGCCGTCGACCAGCGCGATGGCGCGGTTGTTGGTGTCGGTCAGTTCGCCCGGCTCGCGGTCGATGGCGAGTTCGATGATGTTGCGGCCGGCACCCGGGATGGTCACCTGCAGCGGCATGGCCTGGCCGACAATGGCATGCTCGACCGAAACCTGCTCGCCATTGACCGAGACGCGCACATCGACCGGTGCGGTCTCGTTTTCGGTCGAGATGACGCGGTAGCTCATGTCGAGCGGCTTGCCGACGAGGCCGAAACGCGGCGCGTTCTCGAAACGTATGCGGCGGTCCTTCTCATGCTCGTTGCCGGTGATCAGGGCGTGCAGCGGGGCGTTGAATTCGGGGGTACCGGCGGGCGCGTCATGCACCTCGCCATCGGTGATCATGATGGCGCCGCCGACGCGTGAGGGCGGCACGTCGCGGAAGGCGCCTTCAAGCGCGCCGAACAGCCGGGTCGCCGTGCGTTCCTCTGCGGCCTCGGACTTGCCAGCCTCGACGACGCGGACGTCGAACTGCTTGAAGCGGCCAAGGCGCTGCTGCAGGCCGGCCAGCGCCTCGTCGGTCTGTTTCGTCCGTTCGCCGATGTCCTGGCTTTGGCTGCGGTCGACGATCAGTGCGACGACGCTCTTCAGCGGTTCGCGCTCCTCATTGAGGAACACCGGATTGAACAAAGCGGCGGCGAGTGCCAGCAAAGCGACGAAGCGCAACACCGCGCCGCGCTGGCGAAACCACAGGCCAACGAGCGCCAGCAGCGCCAACGGCAACAGCACCAGGGCCAGAAGCGGCCAGGATAGAAGCGGTTCGAAGGAGATCGACCAGTTCATGCCCTATCCTCCCGCGTCGGGGGAGGAGCGATCATCGTGAGGGGCGCGAGATAGCACATCGCCCTACTGCCCCAGCCGTTCGAGCAGGATGGGAACATGCACCTGGTCGGATTTGTAATTGCCGGTCAGCATGTACATCATGATGTTGACGCCGGCGCGCAGCGCGTAGACCCGCTGCATCGGATCGTTCGGCACGGTCGGCAGCAGCGGATCGCCATTCTCGTCTACCGCCCAGGCACCGGCGAAATCATTGGCGGTGATCATGATCGGCGAGACGCCATCGCCAGTGCGCACCGGCCGGTTGTCGGCATTGCTGGCATCGAGCGATGCCTCGACCCAGAGCGGGCTGCCGGCGAAGCGGCCGGGAAATTCGGGCAGGATGAAGAAGGACTTGGTCAGCACATGGTCCGACGGCACCGGCTCCAGCGGCGGCACGTTGAGGTTGCCGAGGATGTCGCGCAGCCGCTCGGTCGCCGGGCTGGTGGAATCGGCGCCGATGCCGTTGGCGAACTGGTCGCGCGTGTCGAACAGCACGGTGCCGCCCTGCTGCATATACGCGTCGATGCGGGCGATCGCGGCCTGGCTCGGCATCGGTGCCGCAGGGTCGATCGGCCAGTAGATCAGCGGATAGAAGGACAACTCGTCCTTGGAAATGTCGACGCCGGCCGGAGCCCCGGGTTCCAATGCGGTCTTCTCGATCAGGAAGCGGGTCAGGCCCTCGAGCCCGGCGCGGCTGATCGAATCGACACCCGGCACGCCGGTCAGCACATAGGCGATACGGGTTTTCGAAATCGCCTCGATTGCGGCCTGGTCACCCGGTTTGGCATCGTCGGCGCGGGCAAGGTCGGCCTGGCCGAACAGCGCGCCAAGCGCAATCAACATGGCGGCGGCGGTTGCAGCGGCGCCGGCGCGGCGCGGCCGGCGCGAAAACAGGCCGCCCATCCACAACACCGCCAGCGTGTCGAGCAGCATCAAAAGCAGGGCCGCCGCAACCAGCCCGCCCTTCAAATTTCGCGATTCGTCAAAGGCATACTGGATGGTTGTGACCGGCACCGTCACTTGCGGGCGCGCCAGCGGCTCGAACGTGCTCGCGGCGTCGAGCAGGTTGTGAGCGAAGACGCCGGTTTCCGAGCCATAGAGGCCGGGCGGATTCTCGAAGGTCACCGGCAGTGCGCCCGCGCCCGGGACCAGCGGTCGTGCATCCGGCGTCGGCGGCACCAGCGAGCCGTCGGCCGCGATCATGCGGTAGGGGGCGAGCGAGGTGGCGGCTGCTTCGGCATTGGCGATCGCCGCGCCCTGGTTGCGCGACAGCTGCACGATACGGCGCAGCATCTCGACAAAACTGCCCGAGATCGGCAGGTTCGACCAGGTCGCCTCGGGCGTGACATGGAACAGCACCAGCGTGCCCTTGCCCTTCTTCAGCCCGGTGACCAGCGGCGTACCATCGGCAAGGGCCGCCCAGGTGCGCTCGACGATATCGGGTGTCGGCTCGGCCAGCACCTGCCGGGTCACCGTCACCTCGGTCGGCGGCGCCAGGTCGGCGAACGGACCGGCCTTGGGAAATTCGGTGACCGGCTGCGGCGATGTCCATGACAGCGCGCCGCCCAGCGAACGTTCCCCGGTGCGCAGGCGGACCGGCAGCAAATCGTCGTCATTGCCGGCGGCCGCCAGCCGCGAGCCGGCGAAACGCACCAGCGTGCCGCCATTGTCGACCCAGTCGACCAGCCTTTGCCGGACCTGCGCGGGAATGGTGCCAATATCGGCCATGACGATCATCGCCGGCTTCTGGTCGAGGATCTGCGGGATGGCGTCGGCGAGATCGGCGCTGGAGGGTTCGACCAGATCGGCGAAGGGCTGCAGCGCGCGCCTGATGTAGTAGAGCGGCGACAGAAGCGGCTGCGCCTGGTCGGCCTCGGCCTGCGACAGCAAGCCGACGCGGCGGCGCTTGGAGCTTTCGTCGAGCACGCGCACGGCGCCCGCATGCCGCTCGCCATCGAGCGCGATCGAGGCGAAGTCGTTGCGCAATTCGAACGGCACTGCCATGGTGCCGGTGGCGGTGGCCTCGCCCGGCGCGAAGGTCAAGGTCGCGTCAGCGATGCGGCGGCCCTTGTCGTCGAAGGCGCCGGCGATGACCTGCGCCGGGGCGGGATCGCCGGGTGCTCGGATGGCGGTCAGGCCAAAGCCGTCGACCTGGTTTTCGGCCGATGTCAGGCCGGTCAGGGAAAGCCGGTCGGCCACCGCCCAGACGACGCGGGCGGCATTTTTCGACAACAGCGTGTTGAAGGCGGCCTCGTCGCCCTTTGCCGCCAGGCCATCGGCCAGCACGGCGACGCTGGCGCCGGGCAAGGTCTCCAGCACGCCGGCGACGCGGGCATAGACGGCGGGCCGGTCGGTCGGGATCGGTCGCGGCTTGGCGGCGCGCAGCCGGTCGAGCGCGGCCGCGGCATCGAACGGGCCGATCTCCGCATTGGGTTTTTCGGCGGTGAAGGCGATGACGACCGGCACGCCATTCGAGCCGGCGTCGTTGATCAGCCGCTCGGCGGTGGCGACGCGCTTGTTCCAGTCGGCGGCGCTGGCCCAGTCATTGTCGATGACCAGCGCTAGCACCGCACCCTCCGCCGGCAGTTTTTCGCGCGGGTTGAAGACCGGTTCTGCCAATGCCGCGACGACGAGGGCCGCCATCAGCAGCCGGAGCAGTGTCAGCCACCAGGGGCTGCGCTGCGGTGTCTCCTCGCGCTTCAGCACGCGGGCGAGAATCTTCAGCGGCGGGAAGACCTCGGTCTGCGGCTTGGGCGGAGTGAGCCTCAGCAACCACCAGATCACCGGCAGCGCCAGCAGGCCCCACAGCACCATGGGGGCGCCGAAGGACAGCGGCAGCCAGCTCATGCGACGGCCCTCCCGGCGGAGGGACCATCAGCGGTCATCGCCATATGCAGGCGCACCAGCGCCTCGGACGCCAGCCGGTCGGTGTGGTTGACGGTAAAGCTCCAGCCGAGGTGCTTGCACCAGGCCGCCAGTTCCTCGCGGCGGGCGCGATAGAGCAGGCGGTATTCCTCGCTCAACGTCTCGGCGCGGCCGGCTGTCAGCTTGTCGCCGGTCTCGGGATCGGTGAACTCGGTGCGGCCGGCATAGGGGAAGGTTTCCTCGGCCGGGTCGGCGACCTCGATCAGATGCGCGCGCACGCCGTGGCGGGCGAGCACGTCGAGCCAGGCCATTGTCTCCTCGACCGGATCGAGGAAATCGCTGACGATGACGATGTCGCAGAAGCGCCTGATATCGGAGAGATCGGGTTTGGCCGGCAATTCGCCGGCATGCATGAGCTGGGCCGCGATGCGCTCGGCGCCGTTGCGGGCGGTGAACGGATCGGTCAAATCAGGCCAGGCGATGCGCTCGCCGCTGCGCGACAGAAGTTCGGCCATGGCCAGTGCCAGCACCAGCGCGCGCGACTGCTTGGAAACACTGGCGCCGGTCGACTTGTAGAGCATGGATGGCGAGGGGTCTGCCCACAGCCACACCGTGTGGGCGGCTTCCCATTCGCGGTCGCGCACATAGGTGTGGTCGTCGCGGGCCGAGCGGCGCCAGTCGATGCGCGAGGCGTCTCCTTCGACATAGGGCCGGAACTGCCAGAAATTCTCGCCGATGCCACGCTTGCGGCGGCCATGCCAGCCGGCGATCACGGTGTTGACGATGCGGCGCGCCTCGACCAGCAGGTCAGGCACGAGCGAAGCCCGCAACCGGCCGCGGGCGAGCGCGTCACGCGTCGCCGCCGGAGCCTGGACCTCGCCGATGCGCGCCATCAAATTCCTTTCACGAGTTTCGCCACCACGTCGCGCACGCTGGTGCCCTCGGCGCGGGCGGCGAAGGTCAGCGCCATGCGGTGCTGCAACACCGGCTCGGCCAGCGCCCTGACGTCGTCGACCGAGGGCGCCAGCCGTCCGTCGTAGAGCGCGCGGGCCCTGGTGCACAGCATCAGCGCCTGGCTGGCGCGTGGACCCGGGCCCCAGGCGACATGTTTGTCGGTCTCGGCATTGCCCTGCCCCGGACGCGCCGAGCGCACGAGGGTGAGGATCGCCTCGACAACACTTTCAGGCACCGGCATCCGGCGGATCAGCGTCTGGATTTCCTTCAGCCGCGCCGGCTGCAGCACGTTGGTTGCCTTGGCGTCCTCGACGCCGGTTGTTTCCAGAAGGATGCGGCGTTCGGCCTCGATTTCGGGATAGAGGATATCCACCTGCATCAGGAAGCGGTCGAGCTGGGCCTCGGGCAGCGGATAGGTGCCTTCCTGTTCCAGCGGGTTCTGCGTTGCCAGCACATGGAAGGGTGCGGGCAGGTCATAGCGGGCACCGGCGATGGTGACATGGTATTCCTGCATCGCCTGCAGCAGCGCCGATTGCGTGCGCGGCGAGGCACGGTTGATCTCGTCGGCCATCAGCAACTGGGCGAAGATCGGGCCGGAGATGAAGCGGAAGGAACGCTTGCCGGTCTCGTCCTGCTCCATGACCTCGGAGCCGAGAATGTCGGACGGCATCAGATCGGGCGTGAACTGGATGCGGCGCGAATCGAGGCCGAGAACGACGCCCAGCGTCTCGACCAGCTTGGTCTTGGCCAGGCCCGGCACACCCACCAGCAGCGCATGACCGCCGGCCAGCAGCGCCACCAGCGTGCGCTCGACGACGTTCTCCTGGCCGAAGATGACCCGGCCGACCCCGTCGCGAATCCTGGCGATATCCGCCAGCGCCGTCTCGGCCTGAGCGACCATGTCCTTTTCGCTGATCGGGCTTTCCTTGACCATCACGCTCATGCAGCTCGATCCCTTTTGCCTGGAGATACCTAAGGTTGGAAATACGGCAGCACCATAGCATAAGTTGCCGCGATTCGGCCTCGCGTAGTGGCTATGGTCGAACTTAAATCACAGACTTAGGCTGACAAGCGGAACAACAGTGACTATTTCGTGACGATGCGCGAACACGATGAACATCGCCAACAAAGCCTTACGCAGGCGACCGAGGCCCGGGGCCTGGAAGCCCTGATCTCGCGCGCGGCCCGCGCCGGCAAAGGTGCGGCGCCCGTCGAGCGCTGGAATCCCGACTTTTGCGGCGATCTCGACATGGAGATCAAGGCCGACGGCACCTGGTTCTATCTGGGAACGCCGATCGGCCGCATGCCGCTGGTGCAGCTTTTCTCCTCGGTGCTGCGCAAGGACGACGACGGCAGGACCTATCTCGTGACGCCTGTGGAAAAGGTCGGCATCCGCGTCGCCGACGCGCCGTTCATCGCTGTCGAAATGGATGTTTCTGGCGGTGGCGACCAACAGATCATCACTTTCCGCACCAATGTCGGCGACGTTGTCGAGGCAGGAACGGACCGGCCGCTGCGCTTCGTCGACGAGAACGAGACCGGCGGCCTGAAGCCCTATGTGCTGGTGCGCGGCCGGCTGGAGGCGCTGGTGGCGCGGCCGGTCATGTACGAGCTGGTCGGGCATGGCGAGGAGATCGAGATCGACGGCAAGACGATGTTCGCCGTGCGCTCGAAGGGTGCCGTGTTTCCAATCATGCCGGCGGATCAGTTGAAGCGGTTGAGCGCGTGATGGACCAGGCATCGCCGGCGCCGTTCTCATCAGCGGAATTTCGCGCGCGCTTTGCCGCGCAGCCGCAAGCGCATGCCGGCGACGATTATGGCGACCATCGTTTCAATCCCGGCCATCCGCGCCTCGATGCGGGCAAGCCGCTGCGCAATGCGGCGGTGCTGATCCCGGTGGTCGACCATGACGGCGAGGGGAGCGTCCTGCTGACCAAACGGGCCGAGAAACTACGCAACCATTCCGGGCAAGTGGCTTTCCCTGGCGGCACGATCGATGCGACCGACGCAAGCCCGGAGGCGGCGGCGCTGCGCGAGACCTTCGAGGAGATCGGCCTTGGCCAGGATCGCATCGAGATCATCGGCCGCATGCCCGATTACGTCGCTGGCAGCGGCTACCGCATCGCGCCGGTGCTCGGCATCGTGCGGCCGCCTTTCCAACTGACCTTGAACATCGACGAGGTCGATGCGGCCTTCGAGGTGCCGCTGCGCTTCCTGATGGATCCCGCCAACCACAAGCGCGACAGCCGCATGTGGAACGATCTCGAATGGTTTTTCTACGACATGCCCTATGGCGACCGGCGCATCTGGGGCGTCACCGCCGGGATCATCCGTACGCTCTATGAAAGGCTCTATGCGTGAGTGTTTCGATCGCGGGCAGGGCCGACTGGCTCACCGACAAGCATCTGCGGCGCCTGCTTGGCGCGCTCAGCGAAGGCGGTGAAGAGGCGCGTGTCGCCGGCGGCGCCGTGCGCAACGCGCTCATGGGACAGCCGGTCGCCGACATCGACATCGCCACCACTTGCCTGCCGCAGGAAACCATCCGTCGCGCCGAGGCGGAAGGCTTCAAGACGGTGCCGACCGGCATCGAGCATGGTACGATCACGGTTGTCGCCGGTGGCAAGCCTTATGAAATCACCACCTTGCGCGCCGATGTCGAGACCGATGGCCGCCGCGCGAAGGTGTCGTTCGGGCGCGACTGGAAGCTCGACGCGGAGCGGCGCGATTTCACCATCAACGCGCTCTATGCCGAGGCCGACGGCAGGGTCGTCGATCTTGTCGGCGGCATCGCCGATATCGAGGCGCGCCGGCTGCGCTTCATCGGCGACCCGGAGGCGCGCATCCGGGAGGATTATCTGCGCATCCTGCGCTTCTTCCGCTTCTTCGCCTGGTACGGCGACGGCCGCCCGGACGCCGAGGGCCTGAAGGCCTGCGCCCGGCTGAAGGAGGGCCTCGCCCAACTATCGGCCGAGCGCGTCTGGTCGGAACTGAAGAAACTTCTGTCGGCGCCCGACCCCTCGCGCGCACTGCTCTGGATGCGGCAGGCCAGTGTGCTGACCGCGGCGCTGCCTGAAAGCGAGAAATGGGGCATCGATGCCATCCACGGACTGACCAAGGCCGAGAAGGACCTGGGCTGGACGGTGGACCCGATGCTGCGGCTTGCGGCGATCGTACCGCCTGATGCGGCACGCATGAAGACGCTGGCCGAGAGGCTCAGGTTCTCGACCTCCGAAGTCGACCGCATGCTTCGCTGGGCGCTCTCCACTGCAGTCGAGCCGAAGACGACCGAGGGCGAATTGGCGAAAAGGCTCTACCGCGGCGACCGCCAGGGATTTGTCGATCGGCTGAGGCTGTCGCTGGCGTCGGCGCGGGTGCGCGCCGTCGATGACAATGACGCCCTGCTCGAAGCTGGCGGCTTTTCGCGCCTGCTTGCCTTCGCGCTCAAATGGGAAAGGCCCGAATTTCCGCTACGTGGCGCCGACCTCACCGCGCTCGGCGCAACGCCGGGGCCGAAACTCGGCGAAGTCCTCAAAAATATCGAGGCGGAATGGATCGAAGCCGGATTTGCACCTGATCGCGACGCGTTGCTCGAACGCGCCGCGCAGGCCCTGGCCGCGAGGTAAGGACTCTTCGCGGCAAGTTCAGAGCGCGGCAAGTTTCAGGGGAAGCGCCGGGCGCTTTCCCTGCCTGAAAGGCTGTCGATCAGGCGGCGTCGCGGACTTTCTCGATGCGCGATCGGATGGCCTCGATCATCGTTTCACGGATGGTCGTCTCGCCATGTGTCTCGCGCATGTGCTCGACGGCGCGGCGCATGACTTCGGCCTCCTCGTCCGCACGGGTATGCCACTCGCAGCCGGGAACCAGCGACCCGCAGTGAAATTGCTTCATCGGATTTCTCCTTTTTCCTCCGTGGAACCTGTCGGGCTCCGGTATTTTCTTGGCCTGTGACCAGCTTTCCGATCACGGCAGGGTTGGAAGCCATAACACAGATGGGGTGCCATTGGTTGCGGTCAATGTTGAAAAGGCGGAGCAGCGCTGCTCCGCCCTCTTCACGCTAGCCCATCGGGCAGGCCATCACTTCACGATCTTGACTGCCTCGGCAACCTTGTCCTTGCCGCTCATGTCCCACGAAATTCTGACCTTCTCGCCGACCTTCAGGCCAGGATCCTTGAAAGTCTCGGGAAGCGTAAAAGACGATCCATTGTCGAGAACCAGGCTCTTTGCCGTCGCATCGAAGCTCTTGACCGTTCCGGTGGTGTGCTTGACGGCGGCGAACGCCACCGAACCGGAAGCAAGAAGGGCGGCGGCGGCCGCGGAAACGATGATCTTTCTCATGCTGATATACTCCTGGGAGAGCGGGATCCTTCTTGACGAGGATGATCCGCATCGTCTTTGGGCCGTCCGGTCGCGTCGAGTCGCGGCTCGCCTTGTTGCAAGGCAATTCCGAAGGGGAAAGCGGGTTGCATTTCCCGGAATTGCCCCTGGGGCAAACCACCGGCGCTTCCCGACCCAACTGTGACAAATAACCCAATTTTTTCAGATGGATATTAGACGAAAAAGATATTCCTGGCGCCACATTCGGCGCCCAGATTCGACAAATGGGACATCAATGCGGCCTCACATCGCGCTCACCGTCTTGTTACGGCCAGCGCACCTCCGGCGGCAGGCTGGAGAGGATCGAGGCGACATTGCCGCCGGTCTTCAGGCCGAAGATGGTGCCGCGATCGTGAAGCAGGTTGAATTCGACGTAGCGGCCGCGGCGGATGAGCTGTTCGTCACGGTCGCCATCGGTCCAGTTGCCGTTGAAATTGGCGCGCACGAGGTGGCCGTAGACGACGAGAAAAGAACGCCCGACATCCTGGACGAAGTTGAAATCGGCATTCCAGCCGCCTCTGTCCTCGCTCGAATGCAAATAGTCGAAAAATATGCCGCCAACGCCGCGCGGCTCGTTGCGGTGCGATAGATAGAAGTACTCGTCGCACCAGGCCTTGAATGCCGGATAGTCGGCGACGGCGGCATTCTTCTCGCAAGCGAATTGCATGGCGCGGTGGAAGGCCGTCGTGTCGGGGTGGTCCTGCGTGCGGCGGCGGTCGAGCACCGGCGTCAGGTCGGCACCGCCGCCGAACCATTGCCTGGATGTGACCACCATGCGCGTGTTCATGTGCACGGCCGGGACGTTTGGGTTCCAGGGATGCGCGATCAGCGAAATGCCCGATGCCCAGAAGCGCGGGTCTTCCTCGGCGCCGGGCATCTGCTTCCTGAATTCGGGCGAGAATTCGCCATGGACGGTCGAGGTGTGGACGCCGACCTTCTCGAAGACGCGGCCATGCATCATCGACATGGTGCCGCCACCGCCCTTGCCCTGGTCGCGCTCCCACGGCGTCTTTTCGAAACGGCCCGGCGACCACGAGGCCAGCGGCCCCTGGAGATCCTGCTCGATCTGCTCGAAGGCGCCGCAGATGCGCTCGCGGAGCGCCTCGAACCACAGCCGCGCCTTCATCTTCTTCTCTTCGATGTCGGCGGGCAGGCCTGCCGGTATTTCGGGTCGTTCCAAGTGCCGTCTCCGGTTGTGGGCCACCCGTGGCGGGGATTCCCGATAAATGACTCGTCTTTTGCCGGCGCGATCCCTAATCTCTTGGGGATCAGGGTCAAGTCCCGTCTGATTTAGGGTGTAAGGAGTTGCTTCGTGCGCACCCCGGCAAGACCGCCGCTGGATGGCTTGAAGAAAAGGCTCGACCAGAGCCGGGCCGAGCGCGAGCTCAAGCCGCGCGACGGGTTTCTGCGCGAAACCTTCGTCCTGCCGCGCTCCGACGCCCGCCTCAAGGCCAAGGAGTGGTTCGAGCGCTTCCCCAAACAGGCCTACTGGACCGAGATCGAAAGCTGGTTCGAGCGACCAGGCGACCTGATCGAGTTCACGATCAGGCGGCTGCCGGCGGCGGATTAGGATCCTACCACCAGCCGTCTCGCGCCGGTTCCTTCCCGCGCCAGCCTGTCACCCTTGTTCCTGAGCGGACATTTGTCGATCGACATGCAGCCGCAGCCGATGCAGTCGGTCAGCCCGTCGCGCAGTTTCTTCATCTGGGCGATCTTGTGGTCGAGTTCGTCGCGCCAGGCACTTGAAAGCAGGCTCCAGTCGTCACGCGTCGGCGTGCGGCCTTCGGGAAGCGCCGCCAGCGCGGCCCCGATGTCGGCCAGTGAGATGCCGACCTCCTGGGCAATCCTGATGACGGCCACGCGCCGCAGGACGTCGCGGCCGTAGCGGCGCTGGTTGCCCGACGTGCGATGGCTGCGGATCAGGCCGCGCGTCTCGTAGAAATGCAGCGCCGACACCGCGACACCGCTGCGCCTGGCCACCTGGCCGACCGTCAATTCCATTATCGGAGCCATGTCTCACTTTCCGCTTGACCTCAACTTAAGTTGAGCTTGTAGCCAGGAAATATCGAGTGGGCAATTGAAAGGAAAGGCGATGTGCGCCTGGGCCGGAATAACTGGTGAAACCGCCACGGTTGGGGACGAGGAGAGGCTGAAACTTCTAGCGGAGCTGCCGGATGGCTTCGCCCGCCACCATGGCCACGGAAAGAGCGACGTTGATGCTGCGCGCGTTGGGCTGCATCGGGATGGTCAGCCGCGCATCCGCCGCCTGATGGACTGGATCCGGCACGCCCGCGGATTCGCGGCCAAACAGCAGGATGTCGCGGTCGGTGAAGCTGAAGTCGGTGTAGGGGATCGCGGCCTTGGTCGACAGCAGCACCAGCCGGTCCGCGCGGGCCTTGCGCCACGCCTCGAAGGCGTTCCAGTCGACATGCCGGGTCAGGGCGGCCATTTCGAGGTAGTCCATGCCGGCACGTTTCAGCGCCTTGTCGGAAAGCGGAAAGCCGGCAGGCTCGATGATGTCGACGCCAAGGCCGAGGCACGCGGCGAAGCGCAGGATTGTCCCGGTATTGCCGGCAATGTCCGGCTGGTAGAGCGCGATGCGGAGACCATTGTTCACTTCCGCGTCCTTCTAATAAGTGGCAGATCGGCCACAGCGGCTCCCTGGTTTTGGAAATTCCTGGACCCGCGGGTGGCCATTTTTTTCGAAGTCGAGTATACGACCAGCATTGTCAACCCGAACCGAAGGAGGGGTAATTCATGATGACCATGCACATCCAGCGCCCCACCCGTGGGCTCAACTGCGCCCTGGCGGTTTCGGTACGACGTTTCTCCTGATCTTTTAGGCACTTCCGCACCGATCTCCGCCGAAACCATACCCTGGTCTTCGAAGGAATCCTGCGATGTTTTTCAAGCTGCCGAAGGGGCCGATGGCCCCGTCCCAACGCGTTCCGACTGATCCGCCGCCGATCCCGCGGCACGATGTCGATCATCCTTTCTATCTCTATTTCAACACGGAGGACGGACCGATGTTCGATCCCTACAGAATACCGGGCTCGAGGAGCCTGCATATCCACCGGCTGCCGACCTGGGCGCTGTTGATCGGCGAGACCTATTCGTCGGCGGTCCATGCCGAAGTGCGCCGCCGTCCGCATCGCGGCATGCTGCCGGACGTCGATTTCTCGCGCGCGGTCCCCGACCCGGGCCGGCCTTCGCTGGTGCGCCGCATCATCCGGCTGATCCGGCCGGGCGCGAAAAGCCGGACCGGTGGTGCCGTGTCGTCAGGATCGACAAAGATGCCTGTCGGCGAAAAGCCGGCGAACTCCTATATAGCGCGAAGCAGGGCCGACGCTCCGGATGATTCCGGAG